>NZ_JACVVI010000006.1:0-262625 GCF_016658625.1 Pantoea sp. S62
CGCCTTCCTCCCCGCTGAAAGTACTTTACAACCCGAAGGCCTTCTTCATACACGCGGCATGGCTGCATCAGGCTTGCGCCCATTGTGCAATATTCCCCACTGCTGCCTCCCGTAGGAGTCTGGACCGTGTCTCAGTTCCAGTGTGGCTGGTCATCCTCTCAGACCAGCTAGGGATCGTCGCCTAGGTGGGCCATTACCCCGCCTACTAGCTAATCCCATCTGGGTTCATCCGATAGTGAGAGGCCCGAAGGTCCCCCTCTTTGGTCTTGCGACGTTATGCGGTATTAGCCACCGTTTCCAGTGGTTATCCCCCTCTATCGGGCAGATCCCCAGACATTACTCACCCGTCCGCCACTCGTCACCCAAGAGCAAGCTCTCTGTGCTACCGTCCGACTTGCATGTGTTAGGCCTGCCGCCAGCGTTCAATCTGAGCCATGATCAAACTCTTCAATTTAAGTTTGATTTGCTTAAACAAGTTAAGCGGTGCTCATCTGTAAAACGTCATAATGAATTTCATTATGTGTTCACTCGTGAGGCTTTGATATTTTGTTGCGTCCTAAGACGCTGATATCAATCCTGCGAGTGCCCACACAGATTGTCTGATAAATTGTTAAAGAGCAGTGCGAACAGTGCGTTAGCGTCCTGTCGCGAGGTGGCGTATATTACGCTTTCCTCCTGCAGAGTCAACCTCTTTCTCAGAAGTTTTTCTCCGGCGGCGCAGTCTCCTGTGCCTCTCAGCCCGTTTCCCGTTGCCGGTGTTCCGTGTTGATGGAGGCGCATTATAGGGATCCCGTTTGAGAGCACAACCCTTTTTTAGGATCTTTTATCTGAACGGTTATAAATGATCCAGATTGGTGAGATCGCCAGCGATCCGCTTCAGAATTGGCTTGTCAGCTGGCTAAAATGGCATCAGGCTGCAGTGAAAATAGAACAAAGGAGAACAAGATGACTTCCGCCCTACGTCCCTATAAAGATCTTTTCCCGCAAACGGGCCAGCGCGTTATGGTCGATCCAAGCAGTGTTGTCGTCGGTGATGTGATTATGGAGGATGACGTTAGCATCTGGCCGCTGGTTGCGATAAGAGGTGATGTGAATCAGGTCCGCATTGGTGCCCGTACTAACGTGCAGGACGGCAGTGTTCTGCACGTCACGCATAAATCAGCCGCCAACCCCCAGGGCTTCCCTCTTATTATCGGCGAGGACGTCACCGTCGGGCATAAAGCGATGCTACACGGCTGTACCATTGGCGATCGCGTGCTGGTCGGAATGGGATCGATTCTGCTGGATGGCGTAATAGTAGAAGAAGAGGTAATGATTGGTGCCGGAAGTCTGGTGCCGCCGGGTAAAAGGCTTGAGAGTGGCTATCTCTACCTGGGTAGCCCGGTAAAGCAGGTCAGGCCGCTGAATGACAGTGAAAAGGAAGGTTTACGCTATTCCGCTAATAACTATGTTGGCTGGAAGGATGATTATCTGGCGGGAGATAACCAGATCCAGCCCTGATTATCTACATCATCCTGACGAATGGCCGCCTCGGCCTCATCTTCCAGATCCCAGCGATGGTGCTGAAACAGCGCCATCGCCTCTCCTTCACCAAAACGTGAATTCAGCGAATCGCGGCTGATTGCACAATTCAGCCGCATGCCGTTGACCAGTACTGGAAAACAGACCGCGTTCAGTTCAGCGTCATAGGTTTCCTCATCCGGGAACTGTATCGCCTGATTCATGGCTGCATGGCCTGCTTAAGCTGAGCAATCACGGGCGTGATTTCCGGCATCACACCGTGCCATATGTAGAAAGCATGCGCAGCCTGACCCACCAGCATCCCCAGTCCATCGGCCAGATGATCACTTCCGTGCGCCTGACACCAGCGTAAAAAAGGCGTCAGCCCGCTTTGGTAAAACATGTCGTAGCAGCGCACTTCAGAATGGATGACCTCTGCAGGTAAAGGAGGCGTTTCTCCATTCACACCACTTGAAGTGGCGTTGATGATCAGATCAAAGCGTTGATCCGCCAGCTGCTCAAAACCAGATGCCCGGATAGCCCCGCTCGCGCTAAACAGGTTCGCCAGCTCTTCAGCGCGCACGGCGGTACGATTGACGACGGTCAGTGTCACGCCTGCTGAAAGCAGCGGCAGAATAACACCGCGTGCGGCCCCGCCCGCTCCTACCAGCAAGACATTGTCGCCAGCATTGATCATATTCAGCCGTTCAAGATCGCTTAACAGGCCGATACCATCCGTGTTGTCTCCCAGGATCTGCCCATCACTGAGCTTTTTAACGGTGTTTACCGCACCGGACAGAGCTGCACGTTCGCTGAGCTGATCGGCAAATTCCCATGCCTGCTGTTTGAAGGGTAACGTCACGTTGGCACCACGACCTCCCTGTTCGAAAAAGGCAGAAAGCGATTGAGGAAAACCATCAACCGGGGCACAGATGCGACCATAGCGATGTTCAATGCCCGTCTGCTCAGCGAAAGCCTGATGGATCAGCGGCGATTTACTGTGGCTGATCGGATTACCGAAAACGGCGAAGTGATCCATGAATTAACCCTGACGTATGAGTTCGCCGCTGATGACATCGCGGATTTCAGAAGGATTGAGTCGTCCACCCGTTTTCCCCGACAGAACCGGGAACGGCTCACCAAACTGCTGCTTCACTTCTTCAGCCGTACGGCAGGGAGGCTGGCCTGACAGGTTTGCGCTGGTCGAAACCAGCGGTTTGCCAAACGCCCGACATAGCGCCTGAACATCCGGATGGTCACTGACGCGAATGGCCAGTGAATCAAACTGTCCGGTAAGCCAGCGAGGCGTCTGTGGCGGCACAGGCACGACAAAAGTCACCGGGCCGGGCCAGCAGGCAAACATCCGCTCTCGCTGGACTACAGAAAGTTCGCGCGCCGAGATGTAAGGTTCTAGCTGACTGTAATCAGCCGCAATCAGGATGAGCCCCTTCTCTATCGGGCGCTGTTTCAGCGCCAGCAACGCCATAACGGCAGATTCACTGTCAGGGTCACAGCCCAGACCAAATACGGCTTCCGTAGGATAGGCGATGACTGCCTGACGATTCAGATGCTCTAAACAGGTCTCAAGTGAATCGGCGAGGTGTTGATTTTCCATGGTCTATGAATTCTCTTCAGCGATGGCTTTGCCACAACTCTTACTGGCGCAGAAGCGCTTAACGCCCTGCGCCGTCTTTTTCTCAACTAACAGCGGATACTCACAATAAGGACAGATTCCGGCAACGGGTGTCAGATTGACGACAAACTGGCAGGCCGGATAACGATCGCAGGAGTGAAACGTTTTGCCATAACGGG
This sequence comes from Pantoea sp. S62, assembly GCF_016658625.1. NCBI lineage: Bacteria > Pseudomonadati > Pseudomonadota > Gammaproteobacteria > Enterobacterales > Erwiniaceae > Pantoea > Pantoea sp. S62. Next base: position 3,313 of record NZ_JACVVI010000006.1, read on the forward strand.
AACGCCGCTGAACTAACCGGCCTTCATGGCACTGTGGACAGGCCAGCGAGGTTTCATCCGGTTTATCGATGGTTTCTGTGTATCCGCATTCCGGATAGAGGCTGCAGCCGATAAACATACCAAAACGTCCCTGCCGCAACACTTTATCCGCACCGCATTCAGGACAGGCGTGTCCTTCCAGCACTTTGACCACATGGCCATCGGCCTGACCTTTTAAAGGTCGAATGTAGTCACAAGCCGGGTAGTTCGCGCAGCCCAGAAAAGGACCGTGTTTACCGGAACGGATAACCAGTTCTGCCCCGCAAGCGGGGCAGGGATCCTGTTTACGCACGGTGAAGAGTGCAGCTTTACTCATAGCGATCAATGCATGAAAGGAAATTTAATGCAGCATACCTTCATTGGCGTCGAATAGCAGTTCTTCCATCTGCTGATAGGCATTTTCACATCCCGGGATGTTGAACAACACCATCAGCACTACCCATTTGAGATCCTCCAAATCAAACTCAGAGGTATCCAGCGCCATGATACGTTCGATGACCATTTCACGGGTTTCCAGGTTCAGCACCTGAATCTGCTCCAGGAACAGCAGGAAACCACGGCTGTCAGCATCTAAACGTTTGCTCTCTTCATCGGTATAAATACGCATGGAGAGCGGATCATTTGTCAGTAAAATTGGTTCTACCAGACCTTCCTGATAGTCAGCCAGTCTTTCTAACCAGTTCAGCGCACTGTAAACATCTTCACGATGGAACCCGGCATCCGTCAGGTCATCTGTCAATCTGTCCTGATCAACACCCATTTCTGCTTCGTTGTGGATATATGTCTCAAACAAGTACATCAGTACGTCGAACATGGCATGCCCTCCTCAATCGGACATAGCCGCCGGGTACAGCTGCGATCCATCCTGCTAACTCCAGTTCCAGCAACTGAGCTGAGATAACTGGCACAGATTGGCCGGCACGTTCAGCGACAACGTCAACAGGTGTAACATCATCTCCTACGTTAGCCAACACATCAGCAAATGGCAATGGAGCATCGTCCCTCACCTCAGAATAAATTTCATCCGCCTGAGCCACAGGTAGCCAGTTAAGTGCATTTGCCAGATCTTCTGCGATGTTATTGGGATGAGCCACCAGCAGCGCGCCCTGCTGAATCAGCCAGTTTACGCCTTCGCTTAACGGGTTACCGAGCGCGCCAGGTAAGGCATAGACATTACGATTTTGCTCCAGCGCATAGCGGGCCGTCACCAGTGAGCCACTTTTCAGCGAGGCTTCTACCACCAGCACACCGTGGCTCAGGCCGCTAATGATACGATTACGGCGTGGAAAATTAAGGGGATGCGGTATGGTGGTCAGTGGAAACTCAGAAACGATAGCACCGCCCTGCCCGACAATCTCTGCGGCAAGACGGGTATGGTTTTTGGGATAAAGATGCTGCAACCCGCTTCCTAACACCGCCACCGTTTTACCGCCCACGTTAAGTGCGGCCTGATGCGCAACGCCATCAATACCCCGCGCCAGTCCGCTAGTGATGGTCAATCCGCCCAGGCTTAAATGCTGGGTAAACCAGTCACACCAGTAACGGCCATAGTGAGAGCTGTTCCGGCTTCCTACAATTGCTAACTGTGGTGTACTGATAACAGCAGGATCGCCATCAATATAAAGCAGCGGCGGAAAGCGATTGGTTTCTTTAAGACGGGCTGGATAAGCTGCATCCAGAGCGGTAATCAGATGATGAGCCGGACTCTGCGCCAGCCAGGAAAAGACTTCCTCAATATTTTTTTCATTAAATTCATAATATTGCTGTCGCTGGCTGGCATCTAACCCAAGCCGGATAAGCTGCTCATCGTCTGCCAGTCCGGCACCTGTCTGCTGCGCCACGTCAACCCAGCGTTTTCCTGTCATTCCGGTGACGGCCGCCAGCCGCACATACTGCCCTGTTTTGTCCATCTCTTGCTCCCTGATCGCCCTTGCTTCCTGCCGCACAATGCTGTCAATCAGGCCTCGAAAAGTCTACAATATGAGGCAGTAATCTTTTCTTAACCGAATACAGATCTGGATATTTATGTCAGTTTTGCAGGTATTACATTTCCCTGACGAGCGTCTTCGCAAAGTCGCTGCGCCCGTTAAAGAAGTTAACGCAGACATTCAGCGTATCGTTGATGATATGTTCGAGACGATGTATGCCGAAGAAGGTATCGGTCTTGCGGCTACGCAGGTCGATATTCATCAGCGCATTATCGTGATTGATGTCTCTGAAAGTCGTGAAGAGCGTTTAGTCCTGATTAACCCTGAGCTGCTGGAAAAAAGCGGCGAAACCGGTATTGAAGAGGGTTGCCTCTCTATTCCGGAACAGCGCGCGTTTGTTCCACGTGCTGAGCGGGTAAAGGTTCGCGCACTTGATCGTGATGGTAAAAGTTTCGAGCTGGAAGCCAGCGAGTTACTGGCCATCTGCATCCAGCATGAGATTGATCATCTGGAAGGCAAACTGTTTATTGATTATCTGTCGCCTCTGAAGCGGCAACGAATCAAAACTAAGTTAGAGAAACTGGCGCGTCAGAACGCGCAGGCTTCCTGAGATCTTAAGAAGGGATAAACGTGTCTGCCCCGCTAAAAATCATCTTTGCCGGCACACCTGACTTCGCAGCGCGTCATCTTGACGCGCTGCTTGCTTCTGAACATCAGGTTATCGGCGTATTCACACAACCCGACCGTCCTGCGGGCCGCGGTAACAAACTCACGCCGGGCCCGGTCAAAACGCTGGCGCTGGCACATGACATTCCGGTTTATCAGCCTAAGTCACTGCGACCTGAAGAAAATCAGCAGCTGGTCGCTGATCTGAAGGCAGACGTGATGGTCGTTGTGGCCTACGGATTAATTCTGCCAAAGGCCGTACTGGATATGCCACGTCTCGGCTGTATCAACGTTCATGGTTCGCTGCTGCCGCGCTGGCGTGGAGCCGCGCCTATTCAGCGCGCACTGTGGGCTGGCGACAGCGAAACCGGCGTGACCATCATGCAGATGGACGTGGGGTTAGACACCGGCGATATGCTGCATAAGCTGGCTTGCCCGATTACCGCTGAAGATACCAGTGCAACGCTCTATGACAAGCTGGCACAGCTTGGTCCACAGGGGCTGCTGGATACGCTGACGTTACTGAGCACAGGACAGGCTTCACCTGAAAAGCAGGATGAAACACTGGCCAACTATGCTGAGAAACTTAGCAAAGAGGAAGCACGTCTCGACTGGACCCTCTCTGCAGACCAGCTTGAACGTTGTATTCGCGCGTTTAACCCGTGGCCGATGAGCTTTTTCACCATTGATGATCAACCCGTAAAAGTCTGGCAGGCAAGCGTTCTGCCGCACAGCGATCGTTCGCCGGGTGAAATTATCAGTGCGGATAAGCATGGCATACAGGTCGCGACGGCTCAGGGTGTACTGAATCTGCTGCAGTTACAGCCTGCCGGTAAAAAACCGATGTCGGCTCAGGATCTTCTCAACTCGCGCCGGGAATGGTTTGAACCTGGAACCCTTCTCGACTGACTCCCAGGCCCGGTCACTCACCGGGCCTTTTGTTTGATGACAAAACCCTATGACTAAATCTATCAACCTGCGAAGCCTTTCCGCTCAACTTATTGAGCGTGTGGTCGACAAAGGCGAATCCCTGAATACCGCACTGCCGGCCGCCCAGAAAAAACTCTCTGACAAAGATAGCGCGTTAGTGCAGGAAATCTGTTTTGGCGTATTGCGCACATTGCCGCAGCTTGAAGCGCTGATCGGCAGACTGATGGAGCGTCCACTGACCGGCAAACAGCGGGTTCTGCACTATCTGATCATGGTCGGGCTTTATCAGCTGGAATATACCCGTGTGCCTGCCCATGCCGCACTGGCAGAAACCGTCGCGGGCGCCGAAGTCCTGAAGCGTACCAGCCTGAAAGGCTTGTTAAATGGTGTATTACGCCAGTTTCAGCGCCAGCGGGAAGAGCTGCTTGCCAGCATTCAGGATGGTCCACAGCGTTATCTTCATCCGGGATGGCTGCTAAAGCGGTTACAGCATGCCTGGCCTGAACAGTGGCAGCAGATCGTCGAAGCCAATAATCTTCGTCCGCCGATGTGGCTGCGGGTTAACCGCCAGCACCACAATCGTGACGCATGGCTGGCCATGCTGGTCGAAATCGACAGAAATGCACAACCCGCTGACGACGTACCGGATGCGCTGCGGCTTGACGCGCCTGCCCCGGTCAGCCAGCTACCCGGCTTTGATCAGGGTTGGGTGACCGTGCAGGATTTATCCGCTCAGCGCTGTGCTTTGCTGCTTGAACCGCAAAATGGCGAACAGATTCTGGATTTATGCGCGGCGCCTGGCGGTAAAACGACCCACATTCTTGAAATTGCGCCGGAAGCAGAAGTGATGGCCGTCGACGTAGATGCGCAGCGCCTTAAACGTGTTGAGGAAAATCTGCAGCGGTTGGGCATGAAAGCAGACGTTAAACAGGGTGATGGACGAACGCCGCAACAGTGGTGCGGTGATCGTCAGTTTGACCGTATTCTGCTGGATGCGCCCTGCTCTGCGACCGGTGTAATCCGACGCCATCCTGATATTAAATGGCTGCGTCGCGATCGCGATATCGCCGAGCTGGCAAAGCTTCAGAGTGAAATTCTTGACGCCATCTGGCCGCACCTGAAACCAGGCGGTACGCTGATTTATGCCACCTGCTCGATCCTGCCTGAAGAGAATCATCAGCAGATTGAGGCTTTCCTGCAACGCCAGCACGATGCTCAGGCAGAATCCCTCAGGGGTGCGCCGGCGAACGGCTTGCAGGTATTCCCGCAGGCCGAAGGCGGAGATGGTTTCTTCTACGCTAAGCTGATAAAGAAATCGGGTACAAACTGAGATGAGTATTGATAAGCGATGAAAATAATCATTCTGGGTGCAGGACAGGTTGGCGGAACCCTGGCAGAAAATCTGGTCGGTGAAAACAACGACATTACGGTGGTCGATACCGATTCTTCACGTCTGCGTCATCTGCAGGATAAGTTCGATTTGCGCGTTGTTCAGGGCCATGGTTCCCATCCGCGAATTCTGCGTGAGGCGGGTGCGGAAGATGCCGACATGCTGGTTGCCGTAACCAACTCGGATGAAACCAACATGATCGCTTGCCAGATTGCTTATTCGCTTTTCAATACCCCGAATCGCATCGCCCGTATCCGCGCGGCCGACTATTTGCGCGATGCAGACAAGTTGTTTATACCTGAAGCAGTGCCTATTGATCATCTGATCTCACCTGAGCAGCTGGTAATCGACAATATCTACCGGCTGATTCAGTATCCTGGCGCATTGCAGGTGGTTAACTTTGCTGAGGGAAAAGTCAGTCTGGCAGTGGTAAAAGCCTATTATGGCGGGCCGCTGGTAGGAAATCCGCTCTCGATCATGCGTGAGCACATGCCACACATCGATACACGCGTAGCCGCTATATTCCGGCAGGATCGTCCTATTCGTCCGCAGGGTTCAACCATTGTAGAAGCAGGTGATGAAGTGTTCTTCATCGCTGCCAGTCAGAATATTCGTGCGGTGATGAGTGAAATGCAGCGGCTGGAGAAACCTTATAAACGGATTATGCTGGTCGGTGGCGGCAACATCGGTTTCGGTCTGGCGCAGCGACTTGAGAAACACTACAGCGTTAAGCTGATTGAGCGGAATCCCCAGCGCGCAGCGGAACTTGCAGAACATCTGCATGACACCGTGGTGTTTTATGGCGATGCGTCCGATCAGGAGCTGCTCGCTGAAGAGCACGTTGAGCAGGTCGATCTGTTTATCGCCGTCACCAACGATGATGAAGCGAACATCATGTCAGCCATGCTGGCGAAAAAGATGGGTGCGAAAAAAGTGATGGTACTGATTCAGCGCCGCGCTTACGTCGATCTGGTCCAGGGCAGCGTCATCGATATCGCTATTTCCCCTCAGCAAGCCACGATCTCTGCTCTGCTGGGTCATGTGCGCAAAGCGGATATCGTGGGCGTTTCATCGTTACGACGCGGTATTGCAGAGGCGATCGAAGCGATAGCGCATGGTGACGAGTCGACGTCACGCGTTGTGGGTCGTTCGATTGATGACATCAAACTGCCGCCAGGGACCATTATTGGCGCCGTCGTTCGTGGTGATGATGTGATGATTGCCAATGATAACCTGCGTATTGAACAAGGCGATCATGTCATCATGTTCCTGACCGATAAGAAATTCGTATCAGATGTGGAACGCCTCTTCCAGCCGAGTCCGTTTTTCCTGTAAATGCCGCTTTTACGGGCTAACTCAGCATGCTGCATGCAAAACTGCCGCTTAAATGGCTGCGTTGATGGCAAAAACAGTGAGGTTTGTTAGACTTTATGGCGTTGGCTTAGGCAAGGAGATAAGTATGAGTTTAATCAAAGAGTTTCGTGATTTCGCAATGCGCGGCAATGTAATGGATTTAGCCGTGGGTGTCATCATCGGTGCAGCATTCGGTAAAATCGTTTCATCATTAGTCGCTAATATCATCATGCCACCATTAGGCTTGCTGATCGGCGGAGTCGATTTCAAATCATTCGCATGGGTTCTTAAGCCCGCAACAGGCGATGCGCCAGCTGTTGTTATGCAGTACGGTATCTTCCTTCAGACCATCTTTGATTTCGTCATTATCGCTTTCGCGATCTTTATAGCGATTAAGTTGATGAATCGTCTGTACAAGAAAAAAGAAGTGGAGAAGCCAGCCGCTAAACCGTCTAACGAAGAAGTCTTACTGACCGAAATCCGCGATCTGCTGAAACAGCAGAATACCCGGGTATAGTGAATAAGCCGCCACGAAGGCGGTTTTTTACTGTAAAAGCAGAAGGGCAGTGATAAGACGCTTTCTTATCACTGCCCTCCCATCCAGTCCCCTTACCATGTTTCTCTTTCCGCTTAAAACTGCCTTTACCCTTTTGCTTCTGCTCAATACGTTGTCGAAATAACGGGTCGTGCAGCAGTGCCTGAATCGCGTTATCGCGAATTTGCCCTTTAGTATGCTGATATTTACTCATAAAGCCTCCTGTTGAGATGGTCAGATACTCTATTCCTTTGCAGCAAAATAACAAGATGCTTATTTACTCAACGCCTCTCCACGCTCCAGCGCCTCAAGAATTGAGCACGAAATGCTACTGTGACTGTCACCACAACACGCATCCGAGAGGTGTCGCAAAGAGCGCTGCATCGTTTCTAATTCTGCGATCATCTGAGCCACTTCACTTAGCCGTTTTTCAACGATCGCTTTTGATTCCTGACAGGTATGATGCGCAGGATCGACCCGGATGGAAAGTAGCTCTCTGATGGCTTCAAGGCTAAACCCGAGTTTACGACCGTAGCGGATAAATTTCAGACGCTGAAGATCGGCCTCGGTATATAGGCGAAACCCCCCTTCCGTACGACCGTCATGATCCATCATCTGCTGTTTTTCATAAAAACGGATGGTGTCTGGCGTGACGTCAGCAAGCTTAGCTAACTGTCCGATGCGAAACATCTACTCCTCCTCGCTGAAGTGATTCTGAAGGGCTGTCGAATAATCGCCATGCAGAAAATCCGTGCTCATACCCGCCTGGCGTAATCGCAGCGCCAGCAACTGAAGCCGATGACAATGATCCTGATAGTGATGATCCGCGGGATCGAGCTGGCGAATAAGATCGTTCACTTCCATCGCCTCCCGTCTTAACTCCAGCTCCGGCGGCAGAAAGCCCGCGTTTTTCAGTAGCCGGTAGCCCGCTCTTAATTCAGGAGGAACATGGCTGTCATCATCCAGCTGTAATGGCTTTCCAGAGCCCGGAAGATTGCTAAGCTCACCCTTTTCCAGCGCTGCCTTAATATGCTGTTCCGCAAGTTCATCAACCAGCCACATAATCGGCTCCTTTGAACATGAAAGACATCTTTCTAAGGTAGTAAATTTCAGGCAATAAAAAACCCGCCGAAGCGGGTTTTTTACGTTGCTACAGATTACTCTGCGGCTGCTTCTGCTTGAGCTTCTGGACGATCAACCAGCTCGATGTAAGCCATCGGAGCGTTGTCACCAGCACGGAAGCCACACTTCAGAATACGAGTGTAACCACCGGCACGGCTCGCGAAACGCGGGCCCAGCTCATTAAACAGTTTTGCCACGATCTCGTTATCACGAGTACGGGCGAATGCCAGACGACGATTAGCTACGCTGTCGGTCTTGGCAAGAGTAATCAGCGGCTCAACTACGCGACGCAGTTCTTTGGCTTTCGGCAGAGTCGTTTTGATGATCTCATGACGAACCAGTGAACCGGCCATGTTGCGGAACATAGCCTGACGATGGCTGCTGTTGCGGTTCAGTTGACGACCACTCTTACGATGGCGCATGACCTTATCCTTCTCAGTGAAACCTTAACCTGTGATCTGATTATTCATCAGCAATGCTTGCTGGCGGCCAGTTCTCGAGGCGCATGCCCAGAGAAAGACCACGCGAAGCCAGCACATCTTTAATCTCAGTAAGAGATTTTTTACCAAGGTTAGGCGTTTTAAGCAGCTCAACCTCGGTACGCTGTACCAGATCACCGATGTAGTGGATAGCTTCTGCCTTAAGGCAGTTAGCAGAGCGGACAGTCAATTCCAGATCGTCAACAGGGCGCAGCAGGATCGGATCGAATTCTGGTTTCTCTTCTTTAACTTCCGGCTGACGTACATCACGTAAGTCAACGAAAGCTTCAAGTTGTTCTGCCAGAATGGTTGCCGCACGACGAATCGCCTCTTCAGGATCGATTGTGCCGTTGGTTTCCATTTCGATGACCAGCTTGTCCAGGTCGGTGCGCTGCTCTACACGCGCTGCTTCAACATTGTAGGCGATACGGTCTACAGGGCTGTAGCAAGCGTCAACTAACAGGCGGCCGATTGGGCGCTCATCTTCTTCCGAATGAATTCGGGCAGAAGCCGGCACATAGCCACGTCCACGCTGAACTTTGATACGCATGCTGATAGCAGCGTTCTCATCGGTCAGATGGCAAATGACATGCTGAGGCTTGACGATTTCGACATCACCATCATGGGTAATGTCGGCTGCAGTCACAGGGCCAATGCCAGATTTATTCAAGGTCAGAATAACTTCATCTTTACCCTGAACTCTTACCGCCAGCCCTTTCAGGTTGAGCAGGATTTCCAGGATATCTTCCTGTACGCCCTCTTTGGTGCTGTACTCATGAAGTACACCATCAATTTCAACCTCGGTCACCGCGCAACCCGGCATGGATGAAAGCAGAATACGGCGCAGTGCGTTACCAAGAGTATGGCCAAAGCCACGCTCTAAAGGCTCAAGGGTCACCTTGGCGTGCGTCGAACTCACTTGCTCGATATCTACCAGGCGCGGTTTTAGAAACTCTGTCACAGAACCCTGCATTGTGTCCTCTCTTTGGTACTAAGCCTTACTTGGAGTAAAGCTCGACGATCAGGTGTTCGTTAATGTCCGCAGACAGATCAGTACGTTCAGGAATACGCTTGAACACACCTTCCATCTTAGTCGCATCAACTTCCAGCCAGGTTGGCTTTTCACGCTGCTCAGCCAGCTCCAGAGCGGCCTTCACGCGAGATTGCTTTTTGGCTTTCTCACGGATGCTAACGACATCATTCGGAGATACCTGATAAGAAGCGATGTTAACAACGCGGCCATTTACCAGAACAGACTTATGGCTCACCAGCTGACGTGCTTCTGCACGAGTGGCACCAAAGCCCATACGATAAACTACGTTGTCCAGACGACCTTCCAGCAGAGCCAACAGGTTTTCACCGGTGTTGCCTTTCAGACGAGCTGCTTCTTTGTAATAGTTACGGAACTGACGCTCCAGCACGCCGTAGATACGACGCACTTTCTGCTTTTCACGTAACTGACCGCCGTAATCAGACAGACGCGGTTTACGCGCACCATGCTGACCAGGGGCTTGTTCAATCTTACACTTGGAATCAATCGCGCGAACGCCAGACTTAAGGAATAAGTCAGTGCCCTCACGACGGCTCAGCTTGAGCTTAGGACCCAAATATCTTGCCATTTTCTTTCTCCAACTATCCTAAAAAAACGGGCGTTATACGCGACGTTTTTTCGGCGGACGACAACCGTTATGAGGGATCGGAGTCACATCAGTAATATTAGTGATGCGGAAACCAGCGGCGTTCAAAGCACGAATCGTAGATTCGCGACCTGGACCCGGACCCTTTACCATAACTTCCAGGTTCTTAATTCCGTAATCTTTTACCGCTTCTGCACAGCGCTCTGCAGCGACCTGAGCAGCAAACGGAGTGGATTTACGTGAACCGCGGAAACCGGAACCACCGGCGGTTGCCCAACCCAGTGCGTTACCCTGACGATCAGTAATGGTAACGATGGTGTTGTTAAAAGAAGCATGGACATGAGCCACGCCATCTGAGACTTGTTTTCTTACACGCTTGCGTGCACGAACTGGTGCCTTTGCCATTATTTACTCACCCCGATTATTTCTTGATCGGTTTACGCGGACCCTTACGGGTACGTGCGTTGGTCTTAGTACGCTGACCGCGAACCGGAAGACCACGACGATGGCGCAAACCACGGTAGCAACCAAGGTCCATAAGACGCTTGATGCTCAGGGTGATTTCACGGCGCAGATCACCTTCTACAACGAATTTCGCAACTGCATCACGCAGCTGATCAATTTGTTCTTCAGACAGCTCACTGATCTTAACATTTTCAGCAATACCCGTTGAAGCGCAGATGGCTTTTGAACGGGTTTTACCGATACCGAAGATCGAAGTTAATGCGATAACGGTATGTTTTTGATCAGGAATGTTAATGCCTGCTATACGGGCCACTATGCACTCCTATAATTAAACAAGCACGTCCCATGCTGAAAAGCCCGTTTTCAGGATACTCAAATGGAAACGTACTGACATACAAAAGATTGGCTGGCTAATCTAGCCAGCTCAACCCGACTTTGCAAGAAAAATATGTGACAAAATCAGCCTTGGCGCTGTTTATGCTTTGGCTCGGCGCTGCAGATCACACGTACGACACCGTCGCGACGAATGATTTTGCAGTTACGACATAATCTCTTGACGGAAGCACGAACTTTCATTTTTACTCTCCGTAACTTCTCAACCAACTGAATTAACGGCCGTAGCCTTTCAGGTTAGCTTTCTTCAGTGCCGACTCATACTGACTGGACATCATCAGAGTTTGCACTTGAGCCATAAAGTCCATGATGACGACAACTACGATGAGCAGTGAAGTACCGCCAAAGTAGAAGGGAACCTTCATCGCATCACGCATGAACTCCGGGATAAGGCAGATAAAAGTAATATACAGCGCGCCGATTAAGGTCAGTCGCGTCATTACTTTATCAATATACTTCGCCGTTTGCTCTCCCGGACGAATTCCCGGTACGAATGCACCAGACTTCTTCAGGTTATCTGCTGTTTCACGTGGGTTGAAAACCAACGCCGTATAGAAGAAACAGAAGAAGATGATTGCAGTCGCATAGAGTAGCACATAAAGCGGCTGTCCTGGCTGCAAATACAGCGAAATTGTTGTCAGCCAGTTCCAACCGGTACCGCCCCCAAACCACGATGCAATCGTTGCCGGGAACAGAATAATGCTGGAAGCAAAGATGGCTGGAATAACGCCCGCCATATTCACTTTCAACGGTAAATGTGTGCTCTGTGCAGCGTAAACGCGACGACCCTGCTGACGTTTTGCGTAGTTCACCACAATGCGGCGCTGACCACGTTCAACGAAGATAACAAAGAAGGTCACTGCGAATACGAGTACTGCAACCAACAGCAACAGAAGGAAGTGCAGGTCGCCTTGCCGCGCTTGCTCGATGGTATGGCCAATGGCCGGCGGAAGACCCGCAACAATACCTGCGAAGATAATGATCGAAATACCGTTACCGATACCACGCTCAGTAATCTGTTCGCCCAGCCACATCAGGAACATCGTTCCTGAGACCAGACTCACAACAGCGGTAAAGTAGAAAGCAAAGCCTGGATTCATGACCAGGCCTTGCATCCCTGGCATATTCGGCAGACCGGTAGCAATACCGATCGACTGAAATATGGCCAATACCAACGTACCGTATCGGGTGTACTGGCTAATCTTACGACGGCCAGCCTCCCCTTCTTTCTTAATTTCCGCTAACGCTGGATGAACCACCGTTAATAACTGGATGATAATCGATGCCGAAATATACGGCATGATACCCAGTGCGAAAATAGAAGCACGGCTGAGAGCACCACCAGAGAACATGTTAAACATTTCAATGATGGTGCCACGCTGTTGCTCAAGCAGTTTGGCAAGTACAGTGGCATCAATACCAGGGATTGGAATAAAAGAGCCAATACGGAAGACAATGAGTGCGCCGATTACAAACAGCAGTCTGCGTTTCAGCTCACCAAAGCCGCCTTTGGCACTTTGAAAATCTAATCCCGGTTGTTTAGCCATCTGCTACTTATTCCTCGATTTTACCGCCAGCAGCTTCGATTGCAGCACGAGCACCTTTGGTGACACGCAGGCCGCGAACCGTTACCGGTGTAGATACTTCACCAGACAGAATTACTTTAACGAATTCAATCTGAACACCGACAATGTTGGCTGCTTTCAGCGCGTTCAGGTCGACGATACCGCCTTCAACTTTCGCCAGATCAGACAGACGAATCTCTGTGGTGATCATTGCTTTGCGAGAGGTGAAACCGAACTTCGGCAGACGACGGTACAGAGGCATCTGACCACCTTCGAAACCGCGACGTACGCCACCGCCAGAACGTGAGTTCTGACCTTTGTGACCACGACCACCGGTTTTTCCGAGGCCAGAACCGATACCACGACCCAGACGCTTGGTAGCGTGCTTAGACCCTTCGGCCGGAGACAGAGTATTTAAACGCATCTCTTACTCCTCCACTTTAACCATATAGGAAACCGCGTTAACCATACCGCGTACTGCAGGCGTGTCTTCACGCTCAACGGTGTGGCCAATACGACGCAGACCCAGGCCAACCAGAGTGGCTTTATGCTTAGGCAAGCGGCCGATTGAACTACGGGTTTGAGTGATTTTAATAGTCTTAGCCATCGTGATTACCCCAGAATTTCTTCAACGGATTTACCACGCTTAGCAGCGACCATTTCCGGAGATTTCATATTGCCCAGGCCGTCGATAGTTGCACGAACCACGTTAATCGGGTTAGTAGAACCATAGGCTTTTGCCAGTACGTTATGAACTCCAGCGACTTCCAGAACGGCGCGCATTGCACCACCGGCGATGATACCGGTACCTTCTGAAGCCGGCTGCATGAACACGCGGGAACCCGTGTGTGCACCTTTAACAGGGTGCTGCAGGGTGCCGTTGGTCAGCGCGACGTTAACCATGTTGCGACGGGCTTTCTCCATCGCTTTCTGGATCGCTGCTGGAACTTCACGCGCTTTACCGTAACCAAAACCTACGCGACCATTACCATCACCTACCACAGTCAGTGCTGTGAAGGAGAAGATACGACCACCTTTAACAGTTTTAGAAACACGGTTTACCGCGATCAGTTTTTCCTGCAGTTCGCCAGCTTGTTTCTCGATGTGTGCCATCTTAGACCTCTACCTTAGAACTGAAGGCCAGCTTCACGGGCAGCATCTGCCAGTGCCTGGACGCGACCATGATATTGGAAACCGGAACGGTCGAAAGAAACACCAGTGATGCCTTTTTCGATTGCGCGTTCTGCGATAGCTTTACCTACTGCAGCTGCGGCTTCTTTATTACCGGTATACTTCAGTTGTTCAGTGATAGCTTTTTCTACAGTAGAAGCAGCGACCAGAACTTCGGAACCGTTCGGGGCGATTACCTGTGCGTAAATATGACGCGGGGTACGATGTACCACCAGGCGAGTAGCACCCAGCTCTTTGAGCTTGCGACGTGCACGGGTCGCACGACGGATACGAGCAGATTTCTTATCCATAGTGTTACCTTACTTCTTCTTAGCCTCTTTGGTACGCACGACTTCGTCGGCGTAACGGACACCCTTGCCTTTATAAGGCTCAGGACGACGGTAGGCGCGCAGGTCCGCAGCAACCTGACCAATCAGCTGTTTATCAGCGCCTTTCAGCACGATCTCAGTCTGAGTTGGACATTCTGCAGTGATACCCGCGGGCAGCTGGTGATCGACTGGATGAGAAAAGCCCAGAGACAGGTTTACCACGTCGCCTTTAACGGCTGCACGATAACCTACACCAACCAGCTGCAGCTTCTTAGTGAAGCCTTCGGTAACACCGATAACCATTGCGTTCAGCAGCGCGCGAGAAGTACCCGCCTGCGCCCAGCCGTCAACGAAACCTTCGCGCGGAGCGAAAGTCAGAGCGTTGTCAGCATGCTTAACTTCAACAGCATCATTGATAGTACGAGTCAGCTCGCCGTTTTTACCTTTAATCGAAATTACCTGACCGTCGAGTTTTACCTCTACGCCGGCAGGAACAACGACAGGTGCTTTAGCAACACGAGACATATGTATCCTCCGATTACGCTACGTAGCAGATAATTTCGCCACCAAGACCTGCCTGGCGCGCTGCACGATCAGTCATGACACCTTTAGATGTAGAAACTACAGCGATGCCCATACCAGCCATTACCTTTGGCAGCTCATCTTTTTTCTTATAGATGCGCAGGCCAGGACGGCTTACTCGCTGAATGCTTTCTACAACAGCTTTTCCCTGGAAATACTTGAGAGTAAGTTCCAGTTCCAGCTTGATGTCGCCTTCGATTTTGAAATCTTCAATATATCCTTCTTCCTTCAGAACGTTGGCAATTGCCAATTTCAGCTTGGAGGAAGGCATGGTGACCGCAACTTTGTTCGCGGCCTGACCGTTACGGATACGGGTCAGCATATCCGCGATCGGATCTTGCATGCTCATCTGTGTTACTCCCGTGATTCAATTGGTGACAATTACCAGCTAGCCTTTTTCAGACCCGGAATTTCACCGCGCATGGCGGCTTCGCGGACCTTGATACGGCTCAACCCAAACTTCCGCAGGAAACCGTGCGGACGACCTGTTTGACGGCAGCGGTTACGCTGACGTGAAGGGCTGGAATCACGCGGCAGACTCTGCAGCTTCAGAACAGCATCCCAACGGTCTTCGTCGGAAGCGTTCACATCAGAGATGATCGCTTTCAGTTCAGCGCGTTTAGCGAAGAATTTGTCTGCTAATTTTGCACGCTTAACTTCGCGCGCTTTCATAGATTGCTTAGCCATTAAGTAACCCTACCTTACTTACGGAACGGGAAGTCAAAGGCAGCCAGCAGAGCACGGCCTTCATCATCAGATTTCGCAGTAGTGGTAATGGTGATATCCAAACCACGAACGCGATCGACTTTGTCGTAGTCGATTTCTGGGAAGATGATCTGCTCACGTACACCCATGCTGTAGTTGCCACGACCATCGAATGACTTAGCGGACAAGCCACGGAAGTCACGGATACGTGGAACTGCAATGGTGACCAGACGCTCAAAGAACTCCCACATGCGCTCGCCACGCAGAGTTACTTTACAGCCGATCGGATAGCCCTGACGGATTTTGAAGCCTGCAACTGATTTGCGTGCTTTGGTGACCAGCGGTTTTTGACCGGAGATTGCTGCCAGGTCAGCTGCTGCGTTATCCAGCAGTTTCTTGTCAGCGATCGCTTCACCAACACCCATGTTCAGGGTGATCTTCTCGACCCGAGGGACTTGCATGACAGAATTGTAGCCAAACTCTGTCATGAGTTTCTGGACTACTTCGTCTTTGTAGTAATCATGCAGTTTCGCCATCGTACTACTCCAAATTACTTGATAGTTTCGCTGTTAGACTTGAAGAAACGGACTTTTTTGCCGTCTTCGAATCTAAAGCCTACACGGTCAGCCTTACCAGTTGCCGCGTTGAACAGTGCAACGTTAGAAACCTGAATAGCAGCTTCTTTTTCAACGATGCCGCCTGGTTGGTTCAGGGCCGGAACCGGCTTCTGATGTTTTTTAACCAGGTTGATACCTTCAACGATGACCTTACCAGAAGACAGGACATTCTTAACTTTACCGCGCTTACCTTTATCTTTACCGGTTAACACGATAACTTCGTCGTTACGACGGATTTTAGCTGCCATTGTTCGCTCCTTAGAGTACTTCTGGTGCCAGAGAGATAATTTTCATGAACTTTTCAGTACGAAGTTCACGAGTTACCGGCCCAAAAATACGCGTACCGATAGGCTGCTCACTGTTATTGTTCAGAATAACGCATGCATTACCATCGAAGCGAATGACAGAACCGTCCGGGCGACGAACACCCTTCCTGGTGCGCACCACTACCGCCTTCAGGACATCACCTTTTTTGACTTTACCACGAGGAATTGCTTCCTTGATGGTAACTTTGATGATGTCACCGACGCCTGCGTAGCGACGGTGCGAGCCACCCAGAACCTTGATACACATTACGCGACGTGCACCGGAGTTGTCGGCGACGTTCAGCATAGTCTGTTCTTGGATCATTTTAGTGCTCCGCTAATGTCAACTACTACTTCGGGACCTAAACCTCAGGTCGTTAGAAAGCCCCATAATTGAGGGCGCGGCATTGTAACACCGGTTCTCACAGATGGGTAGAAAAAATAAACGGCTCTCAATCGAGCCGCTGATTTTCCCTGATGACAGGGAGGGCGTATTCTAGGGAATAGTGCGAACAGTAGCAAATGTAATCTGCCTTATTTTTCGTCGCCTCCCTAATAAAGTGCCCTTCTGACTCAACTAACCAGTTTTCTGGCCAGTTGGTTATGCTGATGCAGCACGGCTGGCAGTTCAATTCCGGCCAGTTGTCCGTCACGCACCCTGACTTTTCCGTTGATGATGCTGTAAGCGACCTGCCCCGGATTACAGAACACCAGGGCGGCGACAGGATCGTGCCCTGCCCCGGCAAGACCAATGCGATTCAGGTCAAAGATCGCCAAGTCAGCCATCATGCCCGGTGCAATGGCGCCCACGTCGTCGCGATTCAGCACTTTTGCTCCACCCAGCGTCGCCAGCTCCAGAGCCTGACGTGCCGTCATCGCATCCGGGCCGAAACCCACGCGTTGCAACAGCATCGCCTGACGTACCTCTGCCATCATGTCTGAGCTGTCATTGGAGGCTGACCCATCCACGCCCATACCGACATGGACACCGGCATCACACATGTGGCGTATCGGTGCAATACCCGAACCGAGACGCATGTTTGAACAGGGGCAGTGTGCGACGCCGGTTCCGGTACGTGCAAAGAGCTCCATACCATGCTGATCCAGTTTTACGCAGTGTGCATGCCAGACATCCGGCCCTACCCAGCCGAGGTCCTCAACGTACTGCGCTGGCGTCATGTTGAATTTCTCGCGGCTATAGCGGATATCGCTGTCGTTCTCCGCCAGATGAGTATGCATCGAGACGTTGAAGCTGCGTGCCAGTGCAGCGGACTGCTTCATCAGCTCACGACTGACCGAGAACGGTGAACATGGTGCCACCACGATGCGTAACATCGAGCCGTGGCTGTCATCGTGATAGCACTCAATCACACGCTGCGTGTCCCTGAGGATGGCGGCTTCATTCTCAACCAGCGAATCAGGCGGCAGGCCACCCAGGGATTTACCGACGCTCATGCTGCCCCGGCTGGCATGGAAACGCATGCCCATTAACGCTGCAGCCTCAATGCTGTCGTCAAGCTTACAGCCGTTAGGGTAGACATAGAGATGGTCACTGGTGGTGGTACAACCGGAGAGCATTAACTCGGCCATCGAAATCTGCGTTGAGATATGAATCATCTCAGGTGTCAGATTCTGCCATAGTGGGTAGAGATGGGTAAGCCAGTTGAACAGTTCGCCGTTTTGTACCGCAGGAATAGCCCGGGTCAGGCTCTGATACATGTGATGATGCGTATTAATCAGGCCAGGTATAATAATGTGTCCCCGCAGATCGATAATCTCATCTGCGCTATCGGGTAACGATCCTGCTTCCCCGACCGCAACGATCTGATTTCCTTTAATCAGAATACTGGCGTTCCGTATTTCCCGCCGGTCGGCATCCATGCAGACCACGCATTCAGCATTCTTCAGTAACAGAGTTCGTTCCATGCTATTGCCTGTGGGTTGAGATTGTGTGCTACCCGATAATAGCGGCAAGCTTTTGGCAGAGCTAATCGCAGGTAACGCAGCTAAGAGTGGCAGCTTTATCAGTGACCGGCGTAAGCGGTCAGGACTCTCCATTTTCACCGCACATTTCCTTGTACAGTTATGATAACCCGGACCTTTATGGCCCGCAGCTTTCAGGCCTCATTGCCTGAACCGTCTCAGCTTAGACCTGACAATCTGCTAAATTTTTGAGCACCATCAAATCTGCTCTGTCACAGGCACAAATGGATCAACCCCCGATTACAGGCAAAAAAAAACCCCCTGCCGAAGCAGAGGGTTTCCTCAGAGAATACAATTCTTATTACAGAACCGCTTTCTCGATTACGCGAACCAGGGTCCAGGATTTAGTCTTGGACAGTGGACGGCATTCGCGGATTTCTACCACGTCACCAATTCCACATTCATTGTTCTCGTCATGGATGTGCAGCTTGGTCGTACGTTTGATGAATTTGCCGTAGATCGGGTGTTTCACAAAACGTTCGATAGCAACAACTGCAGATTTCTGCATTTTGTCACTTACTACACGACCCTGCAGAGTACGGATTTTATCGGTCATTACGAACCCGCCTTCTCAGTCAGTAAAGTCTTAACGCGTGCAACATCACGGCGAACCTGTTTCAGCAGATGAGTCTGCTGCAGTTGGCCAGATGCTGCCTGCATGCGCAGGTTAAATTGCTCACGCAGCAGATTAAGCAGCTCAGTGTTCAGCTCTTCAACGCTTTTTTCACGCAGCTCAGTTGCTTTCATTACATCACCGTCTTAGTTACAAAGGTGGTTTTGATAGGCAGTTTTGCTGCTGCCAGCTTGAATGCTTCACGGGCCAGCTCTTCTGGTACGCCGTCCATTTCATACAGGACTTTACCAGGCTGGATCAGGGCAACCCAATACTCTACGTTACCCTTACCTTTACCCATACGCACTTCCAGCGGCTTCTCGGTGATCGGTTTGTCCGGGAATACTCGGATCCAGATCTTACCTTGACGCTTAACTGCACGGGTCATAGCACGACGTGCTGCTTCGATCTGACGAGCAGTCAGACGACCACGGCCAACAGCTTTCAGACCGAAAGTACCGAAGCTGACATCCGTACCCGCAGCCAGACCGCGGTTACGGCCTTTGTGCACCTTACGGAATTTCGTACGCTTTGGTTGTAACATCAGCGACTCTCCTTACTTACGGCCTTTACGCTGCTGCTTTTTAGGTTGAGCAGCCGGTTCCGGTTGTTCAACAGCAGCCATACCACCCAGGATCTCACCTTTGAAGATCCATACCTTAACGCCGATTACACCATAAGTGGTGTGCGCTTCAGAGGTGTTGTAGTCAATGTCAGCACGCAGTGTGTGCAATGGCACGCGACCTTCACGATACCATTCGGTACGTGCGATCTCAGCGCCACCCAGACGGCCGCTAACTTCAACTTTAATACCCTTCGCGCCAAGACGCATGGCGTTCTGAACTGCACGCTTCATAGCACGACGGAACATCACACGACGCTCCAGCTGTGAAGTGATGCTGTCAGCTACCAGTTTCGCGTCCAGTTCCGGCTTGCGGACTTCGGCGATATTAATCTGTGCAGGAACGCCAGCGATTTTCGCGACGACCGTGCGCAGTTTTTCTACATCTTCGCCTTTCTTACCGATAACGATGCCCGGACGAGCGGTGTGAATAGTCACACGGATGCTCTTCGCTGGACGCTCGATAACGATACGAGAGACAGATGCTTTAGCCAGTTCTTTAGTCAGGAACTGACGTACTTTAAAATCGCTGTCCAGGTTGTCAGCGAATTCGTTGGTGTTCGCAAACCAGGTAGAGTTCCATGGTTTTACAATACCCAGGCGAATACCATTAGGATGTACTTTCTGACCCATTGCTAGTCTCCAGAGTCTCAGCGATCGGACACAACCACAGTAATGTGGCTGGTGCGCTTCAGGATGCGATCTGCACGACCTTTGGCACGCGGCATAATGCGTTTCATGGTCGGACCTTCATCAACGAAAATTTTCGTGATTTTCAGATCGTCGATATCAGCGCCATCGTTGTGTTCGGCGTTAGCAATGGCAGATTCCAGAACTTTTTTGACCAGTACAGCCGCTTTCTTATTGGTGTAGGTCAAAATGTCCAGTGCCTGCGACACTTTCTTACCGCGAATCAGGTCAGCAACAAGGCGAACCTTCTGAGCAGAAGAACGAGCGTGGCGATGTTGAGCTAAAGTTTCCATCTCTTCCTCCTACTTATTTCTTCTTGGCTTTTTTATCAGCCGCGTGACCGCGATAAGTACGTGTCGGCGCGAATTCACCCAGTTTGTGACCAACCATTTCGTCGGAAACAAAGACAGGAACGTGCTGACGACCATTATGGACAGCGATGGTCAAACCGATCATGTTAGGAAAGATCGTTGAACGACGGGACCAAGTGCGCAAAGGCTTCTTGTCACCGCTTTCCACCGCTTTCTCTACCTTCTTCAGCAAGTGCAGGTCAATAAAAGGACCTTTCTTGAGAGAACGTGGCATGGCTTATCCTCTAATATTATTTGCTACGGCGACGTACGATAAACTTATCGGTACGCTTGTTGCTACGGGTCTTCTTACCTTTGGTCTGAACGCCCCACGGAGTTACCGGGTGCTTACCAAAGTTACGACCTTCACCACCACCGTGCGGGTGATCAACTGGGTTCATCGCGGTACCACGAACGGTCGGACGAACACCACGCCAACGGGCTGCACCAGCTTTACCCAGAACGCGCAGCATATGCTCAGCGTTGCCGACTTCGCCCAGTGTTGCGCGGCAGTCAGACTCGACTTTACGCATTTCACCTGAACGCAGACGCAGGGTAACGTAAGAACCTTCACGCGCAACGATCTGCACGTAAGCACCAGCTGAGCGAGCAATCTGACCGCCTTTGCCTGGTTTCATTTCTACGTTATGCACGGTTGAACCCACCGGGATGTTACGCATCGGCAGTGTGTTACCTGCTTTGATCGCAGCATCAACGCCAGATTGGATCTGGTCGCCGGCTTTCAGGCCTTTAGGGGCCAGGATGTAACGGCGCTCGCCGTCTTTGTACAGAACCAGTGCGATGTTCGCAGAGCGGTTCGGATCGTACTCAAGACGTTCAACGGTTGCCGGGATACCATCTTTGTTGCGTTTGAAGTCAACAATACGGTAAGCCTGCTTGTGACCACCACCGATATGACGGGTAGTGATACGACCATTGTTGTTACGGCCACCGGATTTGCTGTTTTTTTCTACCAGCGGGGCAAATGGTTTGCCCTTGTGCAGCTCCGCGTTTACCACTTTAACTACATGGCGACGACCCGGAGATGTCGGTTTACATTTAACAACTGCCATTGTCTTTCTCCTCCGACTTACTCAGCGCCGCCAGCGAAGTCCAGATTCTGGCCTTCTTTCAGGGTGACGTAAGCTTTTTTCCAGTCGCTACGACGACCGATACGCTGTCCTTGACGCTTAACTTTGCCCTTAACTACCAGGGTGTTTACGTCTTTAACTTCTACTTCGAACAGTTTCTCAACAGCAGCAACGATCTCTGCTTTGGTCGCGTCATTAGCAACTTTGAGAACGATGGTATTAGTTTTTTCCATCGCGCTAGATGCTTTTTCAGATACGTGCGGCGCGCGCAGTACTTTCAGCAGACGTTCTTCACGGATCATGCCAGCATCTCCTCAACTTGCTTAACTGCATCAGCAGTCATAACGACTTTGTCGAAGGCGATCAGGCTAACTGGGTCGATACCGGATGCATCACGCACGTCAACCTTGTACAGGTTACGCGCAGCCAGGAACAGATTCTCATCCAGTTCACCGGTGATGATCAGCACGTCTTCCAGAGCCATGTCTTTCAGTTTCTGTACCAGCAGCTTGGTTTTCGGTGCTTCTACAGCAAATGATTCGACAACGATCAGACGATCTTGACGTACCAGCTCGGACAGGATGCTTTTCAGCGCGCCGCGGTACATCTTTTTGTTAACTTTTTGACTGTGGTCCTGCGGCTTCGCAGCAAAGGTCACGCCACCTGAACGCCAGATTGGGCTCTTTACAGAACCTGCACGCGCACGGCCGGTGCCTTTCTGACGCCATGGCTTTTTGCCTGAACCGGTTACTTCGGCGCGAGTTTTCTGCGCACGAGTACCCTGGCGGGCGCCAGATGCGTAAGCAACAACAACCTGGTGAACCAGCGCTTCGTTGAAATCACGACCGAAGGTAGTTTCGGAAACAGTCAGCGCGCTCTGCGCGTCTTTCAATACTAATTCCATTGCTATCCCCTTACGCCTTCACAGCTGGTTTAACGATCAGGTCGCTACCGGTAGCACCGGGAACTGCACCTTTAACCAGCAGCAGGTTGCGCTCAGCGTCAACACGTACTACGTCCAGACTCTGAACGGTTACGCGCTCATTACCCAGCTGACCTGCCATTTTCTTGCCTTTGAACACTTTGCCCGGAGTCTGGTTCTGACCGATAGAACCCGGAACGCGGTGAGACAAGGAGTTACCGTGAGTAGCGTCCTGGGTACGGAAGTTCCAGCGCTTAACGGTACCGGCGAAACCTTTACCTTTAGAGGTACCGGTTACGTCAACTTTCTTAACTTCAGCGAAAATCTCAACGCTGATGCTCTGACCTACAGAGTACTCTTCACCTTCAGCGGTGCGGAATTCCCACAGGCCACGGCCAGCTTCAACGCCAGCTTTAGCAAAATGACCAGCTTCAGGTTTGGTCACACGGTTTGCTTTTTTAGCACCGGTGGTAACCTGAATTGCCTGGTAACCATCGTTTTCCAGGCCTTTGACCTGAGTCACGCGGTTCGCTTCAACTTCGATTACGGTGACGGGGATAGAAACGCCATCTTCAGTGAAGATGCGGGTCATGCCCACTTTTTTACCGACTAAACCAATCATTGTTTCAACCTCTCAATCGCTCGATGACCTGATTAACCCAGGCTGATCTGCACGTCAACACCGGCAGCCAGATCCAGACGCATCAGAGCATCAACCGTTTTTTCAGTTGGCTCAACGATGTCTACCAGACGCTTGTGAGTGCGGATTTCGTACTGATCACGCGCATCTTTGTTAACGTGCGGAGAGATCAGAACAGTAAAACGCTCTTTGCGGGTTGGCAGCGGGATTGGACCACGAACCTGCGCACCAGTGCGCTTGGCGGTCTCAACGATTTCCGCGGTTGATTGATCGATCAGACGATGATCAAACGCTTTAAGACGGATACGGATTCTTTGGTTCTGCATGAGACCAGAGCTCCAAACTTTTTATAGACGAAAAAAATTACTACTCGAGCCCATTACGATTGATGGGAGAGTGTAATCGTTCAGCATATAACTCCCCAATTGGGAGTATTGTCAGGCGGCCTATATTTCAGCCGTCTGCGATTCTGCTCGAATCGCGCCTGCAATATCTGCAGGCCCGCGCATTATACGTAAATCTGTTCAGGAAGCAACCCGTGTTGTGGTTTTCCCTGCTAAATAGTGGCCGGTTCGTGCGGCACGCGTCGCAATGCATTGCCACAGAGCGGTTAAACCACAAATTTTGTTGCGAGCACTTTTCCGCCGTTATTTATCCATGGATGACACAGAATAAGAAGCCGATGAAAGTGCTCTTAACCTCTCATCCGGAGCAGCATCATGTCACTGTTCACTCAATTCATAGCACTCGCTGGCGGAGGCGCATTGGGAAGCTTTCTTTCGCTGGCCTGTTTGCGCTTCTCATCCGCCCTCTCACCCGCTCAGTGGTTTGTCGCACTCTGCTTTCCCGGTTCACGGTGTGATTGTTGTCAGCAGCATCTGCTATGGCACGATGCGCTGCCATTGATTAGCTGGCCACGGCTAAAAGGTCGGTGCCGCTTCTGTCATCATCCGTTCGGTGCGGAAAGCTTTATCACTGAATGGCTGGTCGCAATACTTTGCCTGCTGGTGCTGCAAAGCTTCACCGATCCTGCCGACGCTATCTTCATCATTACCGCCTCCAGCCTGCTGCTTCTGGTGGCTGCCATTGATCGCCACCACTTCTGTATACCTGACCCGCTCAGCTATCTGCTGCTCTGGCTGGGATTACTTCACGCGACCGTAACCGGAAATGAAACAGCAGCGATATGGGGCGCCCTGTCGGGCTACTGTACATTGTGGCTGCTCGCCTGGAGCTATCGGCAGGTTCGGGGCCACGAAGGATTGGGTTATGGTGATATGAAGCTTTTCGCGGCGTTAGGCGCGTGCTGTGGATGGCAGGCTCTACCCTGGATTGCACTGGGAAGCACTTTTCTGGCACTGGCGACAATTGTAATGCTGCAGCGTCGCGGGATAATTCAGGGGAAAAGCCCGCTGCCGTTCGGCCCTTTCCTGGCCATTGCGGGCTGGGTAACGATCGTGCTGCAGACCCGATTCACTCTTCTTTGATTTGAGCCTGCAGATAGTTCTGGATGCCCATCTTCTGGATTAACTCAAGCTCCGTTTCAATCCAGTCGATGTGATGCTCTTCATCAGCCAGGATTTCAATCATCATGTCACGGCTGACATAGTCATGTACCTTGTCAGCATAGGAGATGGCCTCACGCAGATCTTTAGCGCCTTCCAGCTCCAGATTCAGGTCTGAACTCAGCATCTCCTCGACGTCTTCACCAATACGCAGACGTCCCAGATCCTGAAGATTTGGAATGCCCTCAAGAAAGAGAATGCGTTCGATGTATTTGTCAGCATGCTTCATCTCGTCGATCGATTCGTGATACTCCACATCGTTGAGGCGCGTCAGCCCCCAGTTTTTAAACATGCGCGCATGCAGAAAGTACTGGTTGATGGCAACCAGTTCATTTCCAAGCAGTTTATTAAGATGACTGATAACTTTGATATCGCCCTTCATTGTTAACCCTCCGCGTCTGGTTTATTAGAGCGTAGATGTGGTTAAAAAGAAGTCAAAAAAACGCGACAGATATTGTGGGTATTCACACATCCAGGGGCAGTCAGGCTATCTCTTTATAGAGCGGGGCATGCTGCATCTCTTCATCCATAATCTCACGCGCAGCACGAACGCATTTGCCACACTGTTTGCCTACCGGAACAAACTGGCGCAGCTGCTGAATAGATTTGGGCTGATATCGACGCACAACTTCACGAAGGGTTTTATCACTGATGGCATTACACAGGCAGACGTACATTGATTCATCACTCGGGTACATTTTCTGTACACAGTGTAAATGCGAATCGTTTTTATTTCAAACCTACCCTTTGCAGGGTTATGACCATTTTCAGAGCAAAAAAAAGAGCACCGGAGTGCTCTTTTTCACTGTGTTGCAATGGCCGTTTGCACGACCACAGCAGGTATCACAATTAAGCGATAACTTTAGCAACAACACCCGCGCCAACGGTACGGCCACCTTCGCGGATTGCGAAGCGCAGACCTTCGTCCATTGCGATTGGGTGGATCAGGGTAACAACCATTTTGATGTTGTCGCCTGGCATGACCATTTCAACGCCTTCTGGCAGCTCTACTGAACCGGTCACGTCAGTGGTACGGAAGTAGAACTGTGGACGGTAGCCCTTGAAGAACGGAGTATGGCGGCCACCTTCGTCTTTAGACAGAACGTAAACTTCTGACTCGAACTGGGTGTGCGGCTTGATTGAGCCTGGCTTAGCCAGAACCTGGCCACGCTGGATGTCTTCACGCTTGATACCGCGCAGCAGAACACCACAGTTTTCGCCTGCCTGACCCTGGTCCAGCAGCTTACGGAACATCTCAACACCGGTACAGGTTGATTTAGCAGTATCTTTGATACCCACGATTTCAACTTCGTCGCCGACTTTAACGATGCCGCGCTCAACACGACCGGTAACAACGGTACCACGGCCAGAGATTGAGAATACGTCTTCGATTGGCAGCAGGAACGGCATGTCGATCGCACGCTGTGGTTCTGGGATATAGGTATCCAGATGCTCAGCCAGTTCGATGATTTTCGCTTCCCACTCAGCTTCGCCTTCCAGCGCTTTCAGAGCAGAACCACGAACGATTGGAGTGTCGTCGCCTGGGAAGTCATAGGCTGACAGCAGGTCACGCACTTCCATCTCAACCAGTTCCAGCAGCTCTTCATCATCAACCATGTCACATTTGTTCAGGAACACGATGATGTAAGGAACGCCAACCTGACGACCCAGCAGGATGTGCTCACGGGTCTGTGGCATCGGGCCATCAGTCGCAGCAACAACCAGGATCGCGCCGTCCATCTGCGCAGCACCGGTGATCATGTTTTTCACATAGTCGGCGTGGCCTGGGCAGTCAACGTGTGCATAGTGACGTGACGGGGTTTCATACTCAACGTGTGAAGTGTTGATGGTGATACCACGTGCTTTCTCTTCTGGTGCGTTATCGATCTGATCGAATGCACGAGCCTGGCCGCCGTAAGTTTTAGACAGTACGGTGGTGATAGCTGCAGTCAGGGTGGTTTTACCGTGGTCGACGTGACCGATGGTGCCCACGTTTACGTGCAGTTTGTTACGCTGAAATTGCTCTTTCGCCATGGCGATAATTCCTTACGTTGTGCCTTCACCATCTGGGTGAAGGCATCAGTTCAAATTTAAACCGTAGCTTATTTGCTACGAGCTTCAATAACGGCCTGCGCTACGTTGTTCGGCGCATCGTCATACTTCAGGAACTCCATGGAGTAAGAAGCACGACCTTTGGTCAGAGAACGCAGCTGAGTTGCGTATCCGAACATTTCAGATAACGGAACTTCAGCGTGAATCTGAACGCCAGTAGCGTTAGATTCCTGCCCTTTGAGCATACCACGACGACGGCTAAGGTCACCGATGACATCACCCGTGTTCTCTTCTGGCGTTTCAACTTCAACCTTCATGATAGGCTCAAGCAGAACAGGTGTCGCTTGTTTAAAGCCTTGTTTGAAGGCAATAGACGCGGCCAGTTTAAACGCCAGTTCTGAGGAGTCGACATCATGGTAAGAACCGAAGTGCAGACGCACGCCCAGATCCACAACCGGATAACCAGCCAGAGGGCCTGATTTCAGCTGCTCCTGGATACCTTTGTCAACCGCAGGGATGTATTCACCAGGAATCACACCACCTTTGATGTCGTTGACAAATTCGTAACCTTTCGGGTTCGAACCTGGCTCCAGTGGGTACATGTCGATAACAACATGACCGTACTGACCACGACCACCAGACTGCTTGGCGTGTTTACCTTCAACATCGGTAACT
This sequence comes from Pantoea sp. S62, assembly GCF_016658625.1. Lineage (NCBI taxonomy): Bacteria > Pseudomonadati > Pseudomonadota > Gammaproteobacteria > Enterobacterales > Erwiniaceae > Pantoea > Pantoea sp. S62. Next base: position 30,726 of record NZ_JACVVI010000006.1, read on the forward strand.
TTGTTGCGAATCGCTTCACGGTAAGCAACCTGTGGTTTACCCACGTTTGCTTCAACGTTGAACTCACGCTTCATGCGGTCAACGATGATGTCGAGGTGCAACTCACCCATACCTGCGATGATGGTCTGGTTAGATTCTTCATCAGTCCATACGCGGAATGATGGGTCTTCTTTCGCCAGACGGCCCAGAGCCAGACCCATTTTTTCCTGGTCAGCTTTGGTTTTTGGTTCAACGGCGATAGAGATTACCGGCTCCGGGAACTCCATGCGCTCAAGGATGATGACGTTCTCTGGGTCACACAGGGTGTCACCAGTGGTCACATCTTTCAGGCCGATTGCAGCTGCGATATCACCCGCACGGACTTCTTTGATCTCTTCACGCTTGTTAGCGTGCATCTGAACGATACGGCCCAGACGCTCACGGTTTGACTTAACCGGGTTGAACACGGTGTCGCCAGTGTTAACAACACCAGAGTAAACGCGGAAGAAGGTCAGGTTACCTACAAACGGGTCAGTAGCGATTTTGAACGCCAGTGCAGCAAACGGCTCGTTGTCGTCTGAGTGACGAACAGCCGGCGTGTCTTTACCGTCGTCCAGCATACCGTTGATCGCGGTAACGTCAGTCGGTGCTGGCAGATATTCAACAACTGCATCCAGCATCGCCTGAACACCTTTGTTCTTAAATGCAGAACCACAGGTTACCAGGATGATTTCGTTGTTCAGAACACGCTTACGCAGAGATGTTTTGATCTCTTCTTCAGTCAGTTCTTCACCACCGAAGAATTTCTCCATCAGCTCATCAGAGCCTTCAGCAGCGGCTTCAACCAGCTTCGCACGCCATTCTTCAGCCAGTTCCTGCATATCAGCTGGAATATCTTCGTAATCGAAGGTTACACCCTGATCTGCGTCGTTCCAGTTGATTGCTTTCATTTTCACCAGGTCAACAACACCGGTGAATTTCTCTTCTGCGCCGATAGCCAGCTGCAGAGGAACTGGAGTTGCGCCCAGACGAACTTCCATCTGGTTAACAACTTTCAGGAAGTTAGCACCCATGCGGTCCATTTTGTTAACGAACGCAATGCGTGGAACTTTGTATTTGTTAGCCTGACGCCATACGGTCTCAGACTGTGGCTGAACGCCACCAACTGCACAGTAAACCATTACCGCGCCATCAAGCACACGCATAGAACGTTCTACTTCAATGGTGAAGTCAACGTGTCCTGGGGTGTCGATGATGTTGATGTGGTGTGGTTCGAACTGCTTAGCCATACCAGACCAGTAACAGGTGGTCGCAGCGGAAGTGATGGTAATACCACGTTCCTGTTCCTGCTCCATCCAGTCCATGGTTGCTGCGCCGTCATGTACTTCACCGATTTTGTGGTTTACACCGGTGTAGAACAGAACGCGTTCGGTAGTGGTAGTCTTACCGGCGTCGATGTGCGCACTGATACCGATGTTACGGTAGCGAGCAATGGGTGTTTTACGAGCCATTTGATTCCTCGGTTTTTCGGACGTTCAAAATTAGTCAACCCCAGCGGGTTGGCCCTTTGGGCGCCCGCTGGTTTAACAACTACGCGACTGTTACCAGCGGTAGTGAGCGAACGCCTTGTTGGCTTCAGCCATACGGTGAACGTCTTCACGTTTCTTCACTGCAGTACCTTTGTTCTCTGCAGCATCAGAAAGTTCGTTCGCCAGGCGAAGAGCCATTGATTTATCACCGCGTTTACGAGCAGCATCTACGATCCAGCGCATTGCCAGGGCATTACGACGAACCGGACGGACTTCAACTGGTACCTGATAAGTAGAACCACCAACGCGACGTGACTTAACTTCGACAGTCGGACGCACGTTTTCCAGCGCTACTTCAAAGGCTTCCAGGGAGTTTTTACCTGAACGCTGAGCCAGGGTCTCAAGCGCGGTATAAACGATTGATTCTGCAGTAGATTTTTTACCATCTACCATCAGGATATTTACAAATTTAGCCAGCAGCTCTGATCCGAACTTAGGATCTGGCAGAATTTTACGCTGACCAATGACGCGACGACGTGGCATGGAAATACTCCGTTGTTAATTCAGGATTGTCCAAAACTCTATGAGTTTATTATGACATTTAATTTAAAACGTTTGGCCTTACTTAACGGAGAACCATTAAGCCTTTGGCTTCTTCACGCCGTACTTGGAGCGAGCCTGCTTACGGTCTTTAACACCTGAGCAGTCCAGCGCGCCACGAACGGTGTGGTAACGCACACCTGGCAGGTCTTTTACACGACCGCCACGGATCAGGATCACGGAGTGTTCCTGCAGGTTATGACCTTCACCGCCGATGTAGGAGGTAACTTCAAAACCGTTGGTCAAACGCACACGGCAGACTTTACGCAGTGCGGAGTTTGGTTTCTTAGGAGTGGTGGTGTACACACGAGTACAAACGCCACGTTTTTGCGGGCAAGCTTCCAGCGCCGGCACGTTGCTCTTTGCAACTTTGCGGACGCGTGGTTTGCGAACCAGCTGGTTAACTGTTGCCATTAAATAGCTCCTGGATTTGCTTTTGCTTCGTAAACACGTAATAAATCGCCTCGTAGAATTACGAGGAGGCAGAATTTTAGGGCTGAGTCAAAGGGGTGTCAAGAAATAACCAGGTTTTAGCCGATTACCAGACCATTTGTTGCGGATGCCTGATCGTTAGCGTGACAAAGCCAGTATAGTCTACTGACTGCACGCTGGTTGAAATTTGTTCAGTGAGTCCGCGCGCCTGGACATCTTCAGCAAGCACCCATAGCGTTGCTTTACACGCTGACAACTGCGCCAATGCGCGACTGCCTGCTAAGGCAGCCAGCACGCCATCCTGCAGCAGCAGCAGGTCATCCCCCTCACCCGCGATTAAAAGCAGGGTTTCGAGGTCACAGTGTGCCGGTGAATGCATTAAGGTGTGCAGCATTAACGTCTCTTAAAAAGTCAGAATGCGATCGTAGCTGGCCAGCGTCTGACGCAGCTCCGTCGCGTCCAGTAGCGTAACATCCAGCAACCGGTCAGCGTCAACCGCTAATCCACGCGTTATCAGCGATGTCCGGCAGAGATAACACTGTTCAATGTCATACAGCGCCAGCACGCCAAAGGTCGCGGCATAGTGACGGCTCTTAATCGCCTCAGGCTGCTGGTGCAGATTGAGCTGCAACACGCCATCGCCGATAAAAAACAGGCCGATATCTTCACTGAGTGCCCCCGTGGCCAGCGCGGCATCCAGCCCTTCGCGCCCTGCACTGCTACCGTGCGGAGCCTGGGTAAAGACAAATGCGACACGATTCATCAGAACTGCACCATACGTTCACAGCTCAGCGCCGCTTCTGCCAGCGCACCCAGCCCGCTCAGGGTAAAACCCGGCTGCAGGTTACTGCCCGCCAGCTGGAGTCGGGCCGCTTCCTGCTGATCGCTGACACCACGCCGCAGCGCAGCCGCTACACAGATGTTCAGTGCCACACCCTGCTCCTGATGTAATGTCTGCCACGCGCGCACCAGATCAAACTCATCGCTGGCCGGAGCGGTGAGCTGATTAGCGTTCAGCACCCCTTCGCGATAGAAGAATACGCTTTCGAGCTGATGGCCCGCCGTCAGCAGCGCGCGGGCGAACAGATATGCACTGGTCGCCTGTTGCGTCCCATAAGCCGGGCCGGTGACCAGCAGGGTGTAACGCATTACCGATCCTGTCCCTGGAAGTCGCCATTTTTAAACTGGCGGATATAGAGATAAACGGTGTGCTTCGAGATGTTCAGCCTGTCCGCCACCTGATTGATGGCATCTTTAATGTCGAAGATTCCCTTCTCATACAGGTTCAGCACAATCTGACGATTCTTGGCGTTGTTCGACACGTTGCGATCGGCACTCACCTCTTCAATGGTGAACTCCAGCGTCTGCATCACCAGATCGTCGACCGAACTGGCGAAGTTGACGTTGGAATCAACCTGCTGCATCTCAGGCGGCATGAAAGTCGACATGATCTGTGAGAACGGCACATCCAGGTTCATGTTGATGCAGAGCAGGCCAATAACCCGTTGCTGGCGGTTACGGATCGCGATGGTGACCGACTTCATCAGCACGCCGCTTTTGGCACGCGTAAAATAGGCACGTGACACGTTGCTGTCCGCGCCATGCATATCATGCAGCATACGCAGGGCCAGGTCGGTAATCGGCGAACCGACTTTACGACCAGTGTGTTCACCATTGGCGATACGCACGGCCGAACACTTCAGATCTTCAAGCGAATGCAGGACAATTTCACAATGCGAGCCGATCAACATCGCCAGGCCATCCACGACAGCCTCGTACGATTTCAGAATATCGTAATCAGTTTCTTCGAACGGGCGCTGCTCCAGAAGATCGAAGTCGCTCAGTTCACCCGGATTGAATGGATTAGACATTGAAGAGTATCACCCTGAATGGCTGGAGCCTGTCACAGCGGCTTATGGGCAGACTCAATATTGGGATAATTAGGCAGGCATTAGTCTGGCAAATGTCGTCGGCTTATGCCAGAGGTTTGTCGTGAAGCTAAAATGAAACCGCCGCCCGGAGGCGGCGGTCAGCACATTACTGCGCTTTTTCTGCAGCAGCAGGCGCAGGAGCCTGTGCTTTTTCATCTGCTTTAGGCGCGGGTTTGATATCAAGCAGTTCAACATCAAAGACCAGAGTGGAGTTAGCAGGGATGCCCGGAACGCCGTTTTTGCCGTAAGCCAGATTCGGTGGGATCACCAGCTTGATCTTGCCACCTTTCTTCACGTGCTTCAGACCTTCAGTCCAGCCTGGGATAACGCCATCCAGACGGAATGAGAGCGGCTCACCACGGGTATAAGAGTTGTCGAATTCAGTACCGTCGATCAGCGTACCTTTGTAGTTAACCACGACAGTGTCGCTGTCTTTAGGTGCGTCGCCAGTACCTTCTTTCTCAACTTTATACAGCAGGCCGCTTTCGGTTTTCTTCACGCCGCTCTCTTTAGCAAATTTGGTTGCGAAAGCGTCGCCCTTTTCAGCGTTCTCTTTCGCATCTTTTTCCATTTTCGCTGAGGCTGCGCCTTTCACGCGGCCTTCAAAGGATTGCAGCGTCTGCTCAATCTCTTCGTCAGACAGTTTGCTCTTGCCACCAAACGCATCCTGAACACCAGCAATCAGCTGCTGCTTATCCAGTTTGATGCCCAGTTTTTCCTGCTCCTTCAGGGAGTTGTCCATGTAGCGACCCAGTGAAGCACCCAGTGCGTAGGCAGACTGCTGGTCTTCATCTTTGAAAGCCGCATTCTTAGGTGCCTGAGGCGCGGACTGTGGCGCGGCGGCTGGTGCAGCCTGTGGCGCCGCAGCGGTGTCTGCTGCCATTGCCATTGATGCATTCAGTGCAACAGCCATGGTGGTAGCTAACAATGTGACTTTAAACAGTGATTTCATCCATTCTCCAAAACCGAAGCGTCTAACCTCGGGAAACATTGCGGACTTCAGGGCCCACACTATAACTTTACGTGGCAGTGTCGAACACTCCCACAATGTAATTACCCGGTCTACCTCCGACCTTTATAACATCGGGAAGTTTCATCAGAGATGATGCCGCGCTGCCTTTTTTCAAGCGCAACGCCTCCGGGCGTGAAAAAAACAGGTGATTCCTGGCATTCAGGTCGTAGAATCACGCCCTGAGTCGCACCTTAACAGAGGAACAGGTCATGCAACAATCTGAGTGGGAACAGCGTCTGGAGACGTTAGAAAGTAAACTGGCCTTTCAGGAGATGACCATTGAGCAGCTGAACAACGCGGTGGTTCAGCACGAGCTGGAGATGAACAAGATGCGTGAGCAGATGCGCATTTTAACCGACAAGCTCAAAGCGAATGCGCCATCGATGGTCGCCTCGCAGTCTGAAGAGACGCCACCGCCACACTACTGATGATGGGCGGTGTCTGGCCCTGGCTCAGCCGGGCCGAACCAGAGTATCAGCCAAAAGAAAGGCCACCCGGAGGTGGCCTTGAAAGGTCTGTTGAGACTTAGTGGCTGCAGCCGCAACCGCCAGTACCGCAACCGCCTTTACCATGGTCGTGGTCGTGATCATGGCCGTGATCGTGGTCATGATGATGGCCATCTGCACCGTGAACGTGGCCATGAGCCAGTTCTTCCGGTGTGGCTTCACGGATAGCAACCACTTCAACGTTGAAGTTCAGGTTCTGACCCGCCAGCATGTGGTTACCATCAACCACGACGTGATCGTCTTCCACTTCGGTGATTTCTACCGGTACCGGACCCTGATCGGTCTCTGCCAGGAAGCGCATGCCAACCTGCAGTTCGTCAACGCCCATGAAGACGTCTTTAGGTACGCGCTGCACCAGGTTGTCGTCATACTGACCGTAAGCATCGTTTGCCGGGATATGCACGTCAAACTTGTCGCCGGCAACGTGGTTTTCCAGCGCATTTTCCAGACCAGAAATCAGGGAACCATGACCGTGCAGGTAGTCTAACGGTGCACTCACCGGTGACTCGTCAACTAACACGCCGTCTTCTGTACGTACCTGATAGGCCAGGCTTACCACCAGGTCTTTTGCTACTTTCATGATATCTCCTAACCGTTGAGAGCTGAGATCCCGTCTCATTGGTCTATTCTTGCGTGCAATAACACCAACCAGAAAGGTTCGGGGTTGAGTGCAAGAGGGGTTTCACTTTCTCTTGCGACTTCAGCCTTAATGGCGTCAATTGTAACGGAATTCAATCCCGCTGTAAGTTTAAGCGTGAAAAAAGCTGCCCGATTCCGCTATTCAGGATGGAAAATGCCGATAACCTGTTCATTGGTCCGAACCTGATCGCGCGCCTGCTTATCTGCCTCACGCATCTGATGACCACATTTCACACACTCCACTACATCGACATTGTTTTCACGCCACATCGCCAGCGTGTCCTTCTCCTGGCAGTGCGGGCATGTCGCACCAGCAATAAAACGTTTACGCATTAGCTTCTGCCTGTTTTAAAAAGGTTATTGATCATCGTCCCAGCCGTCGATCTGCCGCTTTTCGCGCTGCATTTCACGCTGGAAGATATCTTCCAGTTCACGCCGCGCTTCACGGACACGTGAAGCCTGTGCAGCGCTTTCAGAGAGCGTCGGCACCAGCTCGCGAAGCATCCGCATATCAAGCCGGCGAAAATGCTGCTGAGCGCGATGCGCCTGATGGGGATGCATCCCCAGTGACATCAATGTTTTACGGCCCAGCTCCAGCGCACTGGAGAAGGTCTCACGCGAGAACTGGGTGACGCCTGCCTGCAGCAGCTCATGCGCTTCCACACGGCCCCGGGCGCGCGCCTGAATCTGCAGCTGCGGAAAATGCTGCTGGCACAGATGCACGATAGTCATCACATCTTCCGGCTCATTACAGGTGATCACAATCGACTGGGCGCTGGCTGCACCGGCGGCACGCAGTAACTCCAGCTCGGTGGCATCACCGTAATAGACTTTGTAACCATATTTGCGCATCAGACTCACCACACTGATGTCCCGTTCCAGCACGGTAATGCGTTTGTTGTTCGCCATCAGCAGGCGACCTATCACCTGTCCGAAGCGACCAAAGCCCACCACAATGACCTGCGGCTGATCATCTTCGACAAAGTGTTTCTCTGCATTTTCGTCCGGCTCATTAAAGCGGCGTGCCAGCAGTCGGTCGATACCCTTCATCAGCAACGGCGTGGTCATCATCGACAGCGTCACCGTCACCAGCAGCATCGGCAGTTGATCGCCTGAGAAGAGCTTTGCCGACGAGGCCGCTGAAAAGAGCACAAAGGCAAACTCGCCGCCCTGACTCAGTACGCCAGCAAACTGCTGGCGCTCGGAACTGCGCAGGCCATAAATGCGCGCCAGCAGATAGAGCACCAGCGTTTTCACCGCCACCAGCGTTACCACGCCCAGCAGGATGGTCACAATATGGGTATAGAGCACTCCGAGGTTGAGTGCCATGCCCACCGAAATAAAGAACAGGCCCAGCAGCAGCCCCTTAAACGGATCGATAGCGACTTCCAGCTCATGCCGGTATTCACTTTCTGCCAGCAGGATCCCGGCAATAAAGGTGCCCAGCGCCATCGACAGGCCCAGCGCATCCATGAACAATGCGGAACCCAGCACCAGCAGCAGCGACGCCGCGGTAAAGACTTCGCGCACGCCTGATGCCGCGATGTAACGGAAGATCGGCCGCAGCAGATAGCGTCCGCCCACCAGCATGCCGGCAAACGCCAGCACTTTCATACCGACCTTCATCCAGTCGATGTGACCGCTGTCGGTGCCGGCCAGCAGCGGGATCAGCGCCAGCGCCGGGATGACCGCGATATCCTGAAACAGCAGCACCGAAAAGCCCAACTGTCCGGCTTCGCTGCGGTTCATACCTTTATCCATCATCAGTTGCAGCGCCATGGCGGTCGAAGACATCGCCAGACCAATCCCGCCGATAATTGCCGCCTGCCAGCTAAAGTCGGTCAGCCATAATAAGCCGCCCAGAATAGCCGCTGAGAAGATCACCTGCGCCGCGCCGACGCCAAAAATGGAGCGGCGCAGCGCCCACAGCTTTGCCGGATTCAGCTCCAGTCCGATAATAAACATCAGGAAAACGACGCCGAGTTCAGAGAAGTGAAGAATCTCGTCGACGTCGCTGATAAAGCCTAATCCCCACGGGCCGATAGCGATACCCGCCACCAGATAGCCCAGAACAGCACCAATACCGAGGCGAGCCGCCACCGGCACAATCAATACCGCCGCGACCAGATAAATCACCCCGGCGGTCAGCAGCGTTTGCCCTTCCATCTATACCCCTCCATTCGGCAGCGGTGCTGCCAGCCAGTCGCCATAGGCGCGGGCATAATTTTTCATTAATTCCGGACTCTGCCGACGCGCCCAGTAGACGATCATCGGTGGCATCCAGTGCATACGGCACATCTGCGCGGTCAGCTCAAAAGGACGCATAATGTCATTGAGCGAATAGCGGTTCAGACCCTGCTGTTTAAAGGCACTTTCCGGTTCCCCGGTCGTCACTACGCTGCGCCAGTACTTGCCTTCCAGCGCATTGCCATCCACACCATTTGCGAAACCGCGTGACAGAACGCGATCCAGCCACTCTTTCAGCAGCGCCGGACAGCTATAGGTATAGAGCGGATGCTGGAAAATGATGACGTCGTGTTCGCGCAGCAGCTGTTGTTCATAGTGAATATCGATAAAAAAATCCGGATAGGTCGCGTACAGATCGTGCACGGTGACGTGTTCCAGTGCCTGAGCCGGCTGCAGCAGGATCCGATTTGCGACCGAATCCTGTGATTCCGGATGAGCATAAAGCAGCAAAACCCTGGGTGGCTGCGACATCCTTTCCCTCCAAAGCGTCGTCATTGGTGCGGTTTTCCGCTACCATGCACGACGCAGCAAAATCTCATTATGTTGCCAGTAAATTAACATATTCTGACGATACGGCGCTTACATGATTGTCTTCTCAGCCTTACAAATTCGCCGCGGCATCCGCGTCCTGCTCGACAATGCCACCGCCACTATCAATCCCGGTCAGAAGGTCGGGCTGGTGGGTAAAAACGGCTGTGGGAAATCCACGCTGCTGTCGCTGTTAAAAGGTGAAATCACCAGCGATGCCGGTACCGTCACGTTCCCCTCTCACTGGGCGCTGGCCTGGGTGAATCAGGAAACTCCCGCGCTGGATAAAGCTGCGCTGGAGTACGTGATTGATGGCGATCGCCAGTTTCGCCAGCTTGAAGCAGAACTGGCGGACGCCAATCTGCGCGACGATGGCAATGCCATCGCGCTGCTGCATGGCAAGCTGGATGCGGTGCAGGCGTGGAGCATTCATGCGCGCGCCTCAAGCCTGCTGCACGGTCTGGGCTTCAGTCAGGAACAGCTGCAGCGTCCGGTCAGCGACTTCTCCGGTGGCTGGCGTATGCGCCTTAATCTGGCCCAGGCGCTGATTTGTCGTTCCGATCTGCTGCTGCTGGATGAACCGACCAACCACCTCGATCTCGATGCGGTGATCTGGCTGGAACGCTGGCTGAAGAGTTATGAAGGCACGCTGATCCTGATCTCGCACGATCGTGACTTCCTCGATCCGGTCATCGACAAAATTATCCATATCGAACAGGAGTCGATGTTCGAATACACCGGCAACTACAGCTCCTTTGAGCGGCAGCGCGTCGCCAAACTGGCTCAGCAGCAGGCGCTGTATGAGAGTCAGCAGGAGAAAGTGGCGCATTTACACAGCTACATTGATCGCTTCCGTGCGCAGGCCACTAAAGCCAAGCAGGCGCAGAGCCGAATCAAGATGCTGGAGCGCATGGAGATGATCGCGCCGGCCCATGTCGACAATCCGTTCAGCTTCACCTTCCGCAAGCCGGAGAACCTGCCTAACCCGCTGATGAAGATGGAGAAGGTCACCGCGGGCTATGGCGACCGTATCATTCTCGACGCCATCAAGCTCAACCTGGTTCCGGGATCGCGTATCGGCCTGCTGGGACGTAACGGCGCCGGTAAATCGACCCTTATCAAGCTGCTGGCAGGTGAGCTGGAAGCGATGGACGGCAAGATGGGGCTGGCGAAAGGGATCAAGCTCGGTTACTTCGCCCAGCATCAGCTGGAGTACCTGCGGGCTGACGAGTCGCCGCTGCAGCATCTGTCGCGCATTGCGCCTCAGGTGCTGGAACAGCAGCTGCGCGACTATCTGGGTGGCTTCGATTTCCGTGGCGATAAAGTCACTGAAAACACCGAGCGCTTCTCCGGCGGTGAGAAAGCGCGACTGGTGCTGGCCCTGATTGTCTGGCAGCGCCCTAACCTGCTGCTGCTCGATGAACCTACCAACCACCTGGATCTCGATATGCGTCAGGCGCTGACCGAAGCGTTGATCGACTTCGAAGGTGCGCTGGTGGTGGTGTCGCACGACCGTCACCTGCTGCGCGCCACCACCGACGATCTCTATCTGGTGCACGATGGCAAAGTGGATGTGTTTGAGGGCGACCTCGAAGATTATCAGCAGTGGCTGAGCGATCTGCAGAAACAGCAGGCGCAACAGGATGCCGCACCGAAGCAGGATAACGGCAACAGTGCCCAGGCGCGTAAAGATCAGAAGCGCCGCGATGCCGAACTGCGCACCCAGACGCAACCACTGCGCAAAGAGATCGAGAAGCTGGAAAAGCAGATGAGCAAATGGCAGAGCCAGCTGGCCGATGCCGAAGCGCAGCTCTCAGACAGTGCAATTTATGAGCCGAGCCGTAAAGCGGACCTGACCACCGCGCTGCAGCGTCAGGCGGAGAGTAAGTCTGCGCTGGAAGAGGTTGAGATGGCGTGGCTGGAGGCCCAGGAACAGCTCGAACAGATGATGGCTTCATAAATAAACTCTCCCCGCTCGCGGGGAGAATCTTTTAACGCGGTTTATCGCCCAGCACCGTTGCCCGCTGCATGATGCGCCGGGCGGGATAGTAGTCGGCATTGGCATAATGCTGCGTCACCCGATTATCCCAGATAGCCAGATCGTCTGGCTGCCAGCGCCAGCGCACCTGAAACTCCGGTTTGGTGGCATGCGCAAACAGGAAGCCCAGCAGCGCATCACTCTCCTTCTCGCTTAAATCCACAATCCGCGTGGTAAAGCCCTCGTTCACAAACAGCGCTTTTTTGCCGCTGACCGGATGGGTGCGGATCACCGGATGCTGCACCGGCGGATGCTTCGCCACCGCCTGCTGCCAGCGCTGATGCTCCTCTTCGGTTTTGCGGTACTTATACTCCTGGAATGACTTTTTGAAATCATGCTCGGCACTCAGGCCTGCCAGCAGCTGTTTAAAAGGCTCAGAGAGCGCCTCATAGGCCGCAATGCCGCTGGTCCAGAGCGTGTCACCGCCCGCCTCCGGCAACACTTTTGAGGCCAGCAAAGCGATAGCCGGTGGCGTGTCGATAAAGGTGACGTCGGTGTGCCAGTTGTCGTTATCCGGCGGATTATCCTGATGCGTATCAAGTACGATAATCTCCTCAACGCCTTCTGCATGGGGATAGACCGGATGGATATGCAGGTCGCCGAAGCGGATCGCCAGGGCGCGATGCTGTTCCGGCGTAATTTTCTGGTCACGCAGAAACAGCACCTGGTGGCGCAGCAGGCCATGGTAAATCTGTTCAAACTGCGCATCACTTAATGGCCGGGAGACATCCAGGTTTGAAACCTGCGCGCCGATATAGGGGCCAAGCGGGGTAAAACTGATACGTTCATTCATGACTGTTCTCCACTCCAGGGCGTCAGACGGCGCTGCAACGCGCGGAGCCCGAGTTCTAAACTAAAAGCAATAAAGGCGATCACTGCGATACCCGCCAGCACCACATCGGTGGCGAGAAACTCTCCCGCTGACTGCACCATAAAACCGAGCCCCCGTGTGGCGGCAATCAGCTCCGCTGCCACCAGCGTTGACCAGCCTACTCCCAGACCAATACGCAGACCGGTCAGAATCTCCGGCAGCGCGCCCGGCAGGATCACCCAGCGCAGCAGCTGCCAGCGGTTAGCCCCCAGCGAACGAGCGGCGCGAATACGTACCTGCTGCGTGTTACGCACCCCGGCCAGGGTAGAGAGCGTCACGGGTGCGAAGATCGCCAGATAGATCAGCAGGATTTTTGATGTCTCACCAATGCCGAACCAGATCACCATCAGCGGCAGATAGGCGAGTGGCGGAATGGGACGATAAATTTCAATCAACGGGTCGAGCAGGCCGCGAGCGACCGGGCTGAGGCCCATCAGAATCCCCACCGGAATACCGATAGCGGCAGCAGCCGTCAGCGCGATCAGCATCCGCGTCAGGCTGGCGGCCAGATGCTGCCACAGCGTGGCATCCATAAAGCCCTGCGCGCTGGCAATCACCAGCAGCTTGCTGAACACCTGCTGCGGCGACGGCAGGAACAGCGGGGCAATCAGGCCCAGCGCGGTGACACCCCACCAGAGCAGTAACAGCAGAGAGAGGCTCAGCACGCTCAGCGTAAAGGCGGTTGAAAACGGCCAGCGCAGCCGACGGCGCACCGGCAGAGACTTATCGTGGATTAACGCGCTCATGCAAACGCCTCCCGCTGATCAAATACCCGGCTCAGCACATATTCGCGCTGAGCGATAAACTGCGGATCGGATTTGATGCTGCGGCACGACTCTCCCGCAGCAAAACGGCGGCCAAATTCGGGCCGTAGCCGCTCCACGATACGGCCCGGTCCTGGCGACAGCAGAATCAGTTCGCTGGCGAGGAAAATCGCCTCTTCTATATCGTGTGTAATCAGCAGGATCTGTTTACCGCTGTCGCGCCATAGCGTCAGCAGCAGGTTCTGCATCTGCTCACGGGTAAAAGCATCCAGTGCGCCAAACGGCTCATCCAGCAGCAGCAGTTGCGGATCGGTGGCCAGCGCACGGGCAATACCTACCCGTTGACGCTGACCGCCGGACAACTGCCAGATGGCGCGCTTTTCCGCCCCTTCCAGCCCGACCTGCCTGATGAGTTTCCGCGCTATGGCCTCACGTGCCTGGCGCGGCATCCCCGCCAGCTGCAGGCCAAAGGCGACGTTATCCAGCACGTTGCGCCACGGCAGTAACCCTTCATTCTGAAACACCACGCCGCGCTCCGCGCCTGGCCCGGTCACCGGCTGGTTATCCAGCGTGATGCTGCCCGACTCCACCGGCAGGAATCCGGCCACCAGATTAAGCAGCGTGGTTTTGCCACAGCCGGAGGGGCCGAGCACGACCAGCAGTTCCTGGCTATCCAGTTGCAGATTGATATCCTGCAACACGGGCTGTCCGGCATAACGGGCATTAAGGTGAGCGATGCGCAGCATAGTGCCTCCTTACGGTTTAACTAATGGCTCGACGAAACGGGAGGTCACATAACCGCTGTAGTCGTTATCTGCCTGCGGCACCCGGCCCTGCGCTTTCAGAAACTGCGCGGTATCGACGATCGCCTTATTGACCGGCTTGCCCAGCTGCTCAACCTGCTGCTGCGCTGTCAGGTAGGTATTGCCCTTCACCAGACCCGGCACCTGCGCTTCCGGCACGCCGCTCAGGCGTGAGAGTTTGCTGAGGTTATCAGGCTGCTTCAGCCAGCTGTCGGGACTGTTAAGATAGGCCTGCTGCGCATCGATCGCGCTGCGGGCAAAGGCGGTCACGATCTCCGGGTGCTGTTCGGCAAAATCTTTGCGGACTACCCAGACATCCAGCGTCGGTGAACCCCAGCTCCCCACTTCCGCAGAGTCGGTTAACACCTTGCCTTCTTTCTCCAGCTCATTGACTGCGGGCGCCCAGACATAGGCACCATCAATGTCACCACGCTGCCAGGCCGCGATAATCGCTGGCGGCTGCAGGTTTACCAGCTGAACCTGCGACGGCTTGATGCCCCAGTGTTTCAGTGCAGCCAGCAGGCTGTAGTGAGTAGTAGAGATGAACGGCACCGCGATGCGTTTGCCAATGAGATCTTTAGGAGAGGTAATGGTCTTTTTTACCACCAGCGCTTCAGAGTTGCCCAGCTGAGAGGCGAGTAAAAACGCTTCAATTGGCAATTTCTGCGCTGCTGCGACCGCTAAGGGACTGGAACCGATGTTGCCAATCTGGACGTCGCCGGACGCCAGTGCGCGTAAGACGCCTGCACCGCTGTCAAACTTACGCCAGTCAACGCTGGCCCCGCTTTCTTTCGCAAAACTGTTGTCAGCCTGCGCCACTTTCGCAGGTTCGGCTGAGGTCTGGTACGCCACGGTGACATTGACCGCATCTGCCCGAAACGCCAGCAGTGCCAGCGCTGCGGCTAAAAAAGTTAAACGTGTTGCTGCCATGATCATTACCCCGCCGTTTTTATAGTGGAGGTAGTGTCTGCGGCCGCTATAGTTTCATAAAGGAATTAAAAATTATCCCTAATAGAAATAAGTTCTTAGATCACTATCTGCAAAACTAAGTTAAAAATCGCAAATGCTGAAAATAGCTAAAGTAAGCAAAAATGTCAGGCGCTCACATTATCCCTGTGCTATTGATATGCGTTCCCAATTATTGCCTGTTAAGGTCTCTGTATCCGATGTCGATCGAGAAAGTCGCTCAGCTGGCTGGCGTCTCCAAAGCCACGGTATCGCGGGTTCTCAACGCGCATCCCGGCGTAAAGCCCGATACGCGTGAGAAAGTTCTGGCGGCAATCTCTGCCTGCGACTATCAGCCCAATCTGCTGGCGCGTCAGCTGCGTACGGCGCAAAGCAACATGCTGCTGGTACTGATCTCGGATATCACGAATCCCTTCTGTTCACGCGTGGTTCAGGGCATTGAGGCCGAAGCGGAACTGCATGGCTATCATATCCTGCTCTGTAACTCCGCCTCGCAGCTTCAGCGCGAAGCCGCCTATCTGAGTCTGCTGACCGGCAAAGTGGTGGATGGCGTGATTACCATGGATGCGGCCTCCGGCTTACAGGATTTGCAGGCGCTGATCGCCGGAGCCCCCTGGGTGCAGTGCTGTGAATTTGATCCGGATATTCCCGCCTCCTCGGTCAGCATTGATCACCTTGAAGCCGCGCGTGACACCGTCCATTACCTCGCCGGTAAAGGGCGTAAATGCATCGGGCTGGTCAATGGCGACATGCGCTACCTCTACTCGCATCATCGTGAAAAAGGCTACCGACAGGCGATTGAGGAGCTGGGGTATGCGTGGTCTGGCGTCTCTTATACCTATGAAATCTCTCCTGAAGCAGGCAGCCAGGGGCTGAGGGAGTTGATGGCGCTGCCGGAACCGCCGGATGCAGTGTTTGCGGTATCAGATGTACTGGCGGTGGGCGTCGTGCATGCGGCGCTGGAAGCAGGTCTGCGCGTGCCGGAAGATCTGGCGGTCGTCGGGTTTGATGGCGTGCCGTTTACCCGCAGCCTGAATCCACCGCTGACCACCATTGAGCAGCCGATGAATCAGCTCGGCGCGCGCAGCGTGCAGCTGCTGCTGCAGAAGATCCGCAATCCGAATGCGCCAGTGATTCGTGAGGTACTGCCCTGGACGCGCGTTGAACGCGCATCCAGCTGACTCAGTGCCAGATTAACAGCACGCAGGCCGCAGTCAGCAGCCCCATAGCCAGGTTAAAGATTTTCCAGGCACGACGGCTGCGCAGAATGCGGCCGATCATCGCGCCAAAAGCCATCCAGATCGCGCCTGACACCAGATTAACCAGAAACATGCCGACGCTTATCGCCATCACTGAATGACGATATGCATCACCCGCCAGACTGAAGCTG
This sequence comes from Pantoea sp. S62, assembly GCF_016658625.1. Taxonomy (NCBI): domain Bacteria; kingdom Pseudomonadati; phylum Pseudomonadota; class Gammaproteobacteria; order Enterobacterales; family Erwiniaceae; genus Pantoea; species Pantoea sp. S62. The sequence continues at coordinate 46,961 of NZ_JACVVI010000006.1, forward strand.
GCGACCGCGCCCAGCGCCATCAGCCAGGCCTTAGGATTGATAAGCTGCAGCAACCCACCCTGCCAGAACGGCATCGGCGCATCCGGTGCCTGATCGGTTTCCAGCTTTTCATAGCTGGACGTCGCTATCTTCCACGCCAGCCAGAGCAGATAGAGGCTACCAGCGATCTTCAGCACCAGGTGCAGCGACGGATAGAGCAGGATCAGACCGCCAACGCCAAAGGCCACCATCAGCAGCATCACCTGCATGCCGATCATGATGCCGATCATCAGTGGAATGGTGCGCAAAAAGCCAAAATTAGCGCCTGAGGCGGTGAGTAACATATTATTAGGCCCGGGCGTAATCGCCGCGACCCAAAGAAAGCCCAACATTGATAAGAAAAGACTCAGTTCCATGGCAATCGGGTACTCCTTACCCTTGCAAGAAAAAACTTATCGAAGCTAACAGTGTGATATGGAACAGACAAGCTTTTACCACATGAAATTTACCGGACCGGAAAACGAGCAATTCACGCCGCCTGACAGCCTGCGTAACGCCCACCTTCAGACGATGCTGCCGCGCCTGCTGCGTCGCCGTGTCACGTTCGTTCCTCACTGGCAGCGACTCGATCTGCCGGATGGCGACTTCGTCGATCTCGCCTGGAGCGAAGATCCACAACTGGCGCAGCATAAACCGCGCGTCGTGCTGTTTCATGGACTCGAGGGCAGCTTTCACAGCCCCTATATTCATGGCCTGATGAACATCTGCCGTGCGCGCGGCTGGCTGGCAGTAGTGATGCATTTTCGCGGCTGCAGCGGCGAACCTAACCGGCTAAACCGTATCTATCACTCCGGCGAAACGGAAGATGCCCGCTTTTTCCTGCACTGGCTGCGAACGCGCTGGGGCCATGTGCCGACCGTTGCCATCGGTTTTTCGCTGGGCGGCAATATGCTGGGCTGCCTGCTGGGCCAGCAGGGCGCAGCTGCCGAAGTGGATGCAGGCGTCATTGTCTCCGCCCCGCTGTTGCTTGAGCCGTGTAGCGTAAAACTGGAACGCGGCTTCTCACGCTTCTATCAATACTATTTGCTGGCGCAGCTGAAGAAAAATGCCCGCCGTAAACTGCACGCCTGGCCGGACACGCTGCCGGTCAATCTGGCGCAGCTAAAAGCACTGCGGCGACTGCGCGATTTTGATGATGCGATTACTGCCCGTGCCCACGGTTTTGTCGATGCAGCCGATTACTATCATCGTGCCAGCGCCATGCCCTGGCTGAAGCACGCAGAGAAACCGCTGCTGATCATCCACGCCAAAGACGATCCCTTTATGAGTGATGAGGTGATCCCGCACAGCAGCCAATTATCTGCCACTATTACTTATCAACTGACACCACACGGCGGCCACGTCGGTTTTGTCGGCGGGACATTACGCCAGCCCGAAATGTGGCTGGAACAGCGCATCCCGCAGTGGATCGCCCCTTTTCTGGATAACTGATCTCGTGATTATTCCCTGGCAACAGGTCTCTCCTGAGACCCTTGAAAATCTGATTGAAACCTTTGTGCTGCGTGAAGGCACTGACTATGGCGAGCATGAACGCAGCCTGCTGGACAAGGTGGCTGATGTGCGACGCCAGCTGGAAACCGGTGAAGTAGTGCTGGTGTGGTCGGAACTGCATGAATCGGTCAATATCATGCCGCGCAAAGAATTTCGTGGCTGATGCACCCGGCACCCTTTCATGATAACAATGCTCATCGTCCGACCTCACAGGGAGCTTTTCTATGTCTGCACGTCATCCCATTATCGCGGTGACCGGTTCCAGCGGCGCAGGAACCACCACTACCAGCCTGGCATTCCGCAAAATCTTTCAGCAGCTTGACCTGCATGCGGCGGAGCTTGAAGGTGACAGCTTTCATCGCTTTACCCGCCCGGAAATGGATATGGCGATTCGTAAGGCGCGCGATCTGGGACGTCATGTCAGCTACTTCGGCCCGGAAGCCAATGACTTTGGCCTGCTGGAGCAGAGTTTTAAAGAGTATGGTCACAGCGGGCAGGGGCAGTCGCGTAAATATCTGCACACCTACGATGAGGCGGTGCCGTGGAACCAGGTGCCCGGCACCTTTACGCCCTGGCAGCCGTTACCGCAGAACACCGATATTCTCTTCTATGAAGGGCTGCACGGCGGTGTGGTGACGGCGCAGCACAACGTGGCGGAACAGGTCGATCTGCTGGTGGGTGTGGTACCGATTGTTAACCTGGAGTGGATTCAGAAGCTGGTGCGCGACACCGGCGAGCGCGGTCATTCACGTGAAGCAGTGATGGATTCCGTGGTGCGCTCAATGGAAGATTACATCAACTACATCACGCCCCAGTTTTCACGCACCCATATCAACTTTCAGCGCGTTCCAACCATTGATACCTCCAACCCGTTCGCAGCCCGCGCCATTCCGTCACTGGATGAGAGCTTTGTCGTGATTCACTTTCAGGGGCTGGAGGACATTGACTTCCCGTACCTGCTGGCAATGCTGCAGGGTTCGTTTATTTCGCACATAAATACGCTGGTGGTGCCTGGCGGCAAAATGGGGCTGGCGATGGAGTTGATCATGGGCCCGCTGGTGAAACGGCTTATGGAAGGTAAACGGATTGAGTAAGAGAGCAGATGACTTTCGTGCGGTAAAGAATGACTGCTGAGCAGGCTTCAGGGAGCATACGCCTTTCGCAAAGATGCAAAACCGCCATCCCTGGCCCGCTATGCTTTGCTACAGGCGTATGCTCCCTTCGCTTCACGTCCGGCAACCGCATCCGGTTTCAGTAAGACCGCTACAGACAAACCATGGGCACAAAGAATCTGACAGCAATAGATAAGCTCAACACGCAGGGAACCGGGTCAGAAGAGGAAAGCGTCCCGCGCCTGGGACAAAAACGCCTGGAGCGTTTTTGAACAACGCAACGCGTTGGCCCGGCTACGGGCGCACCTCAGGGATGAGGTGCGTAATCGCGCGGGCCGAGCATGCCATGGATGGCGGTTTTTGCGTCTTTCCGATCTGACCCGGTTCTCTGCGCAGGCACAGTCTTAAAGCAACCTGCATCAGACAATGGAAGTGAAGTTAATAGGTCTGCGCAGGTCTGCGATGATCCCTGCGGCCATTAAAGCTCAACTACCTCATAGCTATGCGTAATCGTCACACCTTTACCCAGCATGATGGCCACCGAGCAATATTTTTCAGCCGAAAGATCGACGGCGCGTGAGACCGCTTTATCCTGGAGCGCTTTTCCACTCACGATAAAATGCAGGTTGATGTGCGTAAAGATTCGCGGCGCCTCTTCACGACGTTCTGAGGTCAGTTTTACTTCACAATCAGCCACATCGTTGCGGCCTTTTTGCAGAATTGAAACCACGTCAATCGCGCTGCATCCACCCGCCGCCATCAGCACCATCTCCATTGGGCTGGGCGCTTTATCACCCGAATTGCCATCCATCAGTATCTGATGGCCGGATGAGGATTCTCCGAGGAATGTCAGCCCTTCTACCCATTTCACTCTTGCCTGCATGATTTTTGCTCCGGAATACGCTGTTTTGTCGCCAGAGTACGCTTTCACCTGGTAAACAGCAATCCAGAGAAATCCGCCCGTAGCTGAAGCGAGACAACAGAAGACAGTCGGCAAAAGCTGTGCTACAAACAGTGCTGAAAATATTTTTCGTCACCCGATGGCGAAGCCGGGAAGAATGATGCGCACTGCGCCTGATGCGGCCCGAATAATTTCCTGAAAAGGAAACGCTTGAAGCTTTCACCGCCTGACAGGGAAAACTGCCCCCTGTATTTTGGGCACGATTACAACAGAGGATAATAGCGAATGGTTCTCGGCAAACCGCAAACAGACCCTACACTCGAATGGTTCCTGTCCCATTGCCATATTCACAAGTATCCATCCAAAAGTACGCTGATTCACCAAGGTGAAAAAGCAGAAACGCTTTACTACATCGTGAAAGGTTCCGTCGCGGTTCTGATTAAAGATGAAGAAGGCAAAGAGATGATTCTTTCCTACCTGAATCAGGGCGATTTTATTGGTGAGCTTGGCCTGTTCGAAGAAGGTCAGGAGCGCAGCGCCTGGGTACGTGCGAAAAGCGCGTGCGAAGTAGCGGAGATTTCTTACAAGAAATTCCGTCAGCTGATCCAGGTTAACCCCGACATCCTGATGCGACTCTCCTCGCAGATGGCGCGTCGCCTGCAGGTCACGTCTGAAAAAGTGGGTAACCTCGCTTTCCTCGACGTCACCGGACGCATTGCACAGACTCTGCTTAACCTGGCGAAGCAGCCAGATGCCATGACGCATCCCGACGGCATGCAAATTAAAATCACTCGTCAGGAAATTGGCCAGATTGTGGGTTGTTCACGTGAAACCGTGGGCCGTATTCTGAAGATGCTGGAAGATCAGAACCTGATCTCCGCACACGGCAAAACCATCGTCGTTTACGGCACCCGCTAATTCCTGTCATCCACGGCGTGATGGCAACATCACGCCGTTATTGTTTGTGTTGGGCCGATGTGGCGTCGAATCATTTACCATCCTGAAGTTAACTACGCCTTGCGGCAAACGCTGGTGCTCTGTCTGCCGGTGGCGCTGGGCTGGCTGGCTGGCGACCTGCAAAAAGGTCTGTTGTTCTCGTTAGTGCCCGCCTGCTGCAATATCGCCGGTCTCGATACTCCGCATAAACGCTTCTTCAAACGTCTGATTGTGGGCGGCAGCCTGTTTGCCCTCGGCAGCTTTCTGATCCAGTGGCTCACCCTGCATGCGATTCCACTGCCGCTGATCCTCTTCGCTATGCCTTTGCTGCTTGGCGTCACCGGTGAGATCAGTCCGCTGCATGGTCGCCTGCTGCCCGGCACCCTTATTGCCGCGATCTTTACCCTCAGCCTGATTGGCCGCATGCCCATCTATGTCACTCCGCTGCTCTATATCGGCGGCACGCTCTGGTATGGGGTATTTAACTGGTTCTGGTTCTGGCTGTGGAAAGAGCAGCCGATGCGTGAGAGCCTGAGCCTGATCTACCGCGAACTGGCCAACTACTGCGACGCCAAATATACCCTGCTGACGCAGCTGACCGATCCCGAAAAAGCGCTGCCGCCGCTGCTGGCTCACCAGCAGAAAGTGGTCGATCTGATCAACACCTGTTATCAGCAGATGCACATGCTGTCGGCCAGCCGCGATCACAGCCATAAGCGGCTGACGCGCGCTTTTCAGGTGGCGCTCGATCTGCAGGAGCATATCTCGGTCAGCCTGCACCGGCCGGAAGAAGTACAGAAACTGGTGGAGCAGAGCCATGCTGAAGCGGTGATCCGCTGGAATGCCAAAACCATCTCGGCCCGGCTGCGGGTACTGGCGGATAACATCCTTTATCACCAGTTACCCGACCGCTTTGCGATGGATAAACAGCTCGGCGCGCTGGAGAAAATTGCTCACCAACACCCCGATAATCCGGTGGGTAACTTCTGCCTTTATCACTTCAACCGCATTGCGCGCGTGCTGCGCACCCAGAAGCCGCTTTACCAGCGCGATCTGATGGCAGACCGCCAGCGCCGCCTGCCGCTGTTACCGGCGCTGCGCAGCTACCTCTCGTTTCGCTCGTCGGCGCTGCGAACGGCGGGTCGCTTTGCGGTGATGCTGATGCTGGGCAGCGCGCTGGCGCTGTTCTTCAACATCCCTAAGCCCTACTGGATCCTGATGACCATTATGTTCGTCAGCCAGAACGGCTACAGCGCCACCCGCGTCCGTATCCAGCACCGGGCGCTGGGCACCTTTGCAGGACTGGTGATTGCGGCTGCCACGCTGCGGCTGGCGGTGCCGGAGTCACTGGTACTGCTGATCATGCTGGCAATCACCTTTATCAGCTATCGCTTTACCCGCCAGTTCTATGGCTGGTCGATGATTGGCTTTACGGTTACGGCGGTTTACTCGCTGCAACTGCTGTCACTGAATGGCGCGCAGTTTCTGCTGCCGCGACTGATGGATACGCTGATGGGCTGTCTGATCGCCTTTGGCGGGATGCTGTGGCTGTGGCCGCAGTGGCAGAGCGGCTTATTGCGGCAGAACGCCCACGACGCGCTGGAAACCTATCAGGATGCGCTGCGGCTGTTGCTGGGCGATGAACAGTCGCCAGAGAAACTGGCTTATCAGCGCGTGAAAGTGAATCAGGTACACAATGCGCTGTTTAACTCACTGAATCAGGCGATGCAGGAACCGGCATTCAACTCCCGCTATCTGAGTGATATGCGGCTCTGGGTCACCCACAGTCAGTTTATCGTCGAGCATATCAATGCAATCACGATTCTGGCGCGCGAGCACACGATGCTGACCGCCTCGCTGGCTCAACGCTATCTGCAATCCTGCGAAATTGCGCTGCAGCGGTGTCAGCAGCGGCTGGAATATGATGGTGAAAGCTCACAGGTGAATCTGCTGGATGACCTGGAGAACATCAGTGAAGGACCGATCACGGTGGTGGAACAGCATGTGCGGCGCATTCTCGATCATCTGAGCGTGATGTACACCATTTCATCGCTGGCGTGGAACCAGCGACCGCAACATGGCCGCTGGCTAATCAGACGCTTACGCAAAAACTAAGCTAGCCGTTGAGCACTTTGCCGACGGCGGTGGCGAAGCGGCGCATGCCCTCTTCAATGTCAGCAGGCTCGATGATCAGCGACGGAGCAAAGCGCATCACATCGATGCCCGCCACCAGCACCATCACCCCTTCAGCGGCAGCTGCATTCAGAATGTCGCGCGACCTGCCGGCATGCTGAGGTTTCAGCGCCGCGCCAATCAGCAGACCTTTGCCGCGAATGTCACTGAACAGGTCATACTTCGCGTCGATGGCCTGCAGCGCCGTGACAAAGTGCTGACGACGCATCTCGACGCCCGCCAGCACCTCCGGCGTATTAATAATATCCAGCGCGGTTTCAGCAATGGCGCAGGCCAGCGGATTACCGCCATAGGTGGTGCCATGCACGCCTGGTGCCATGGTCGAAGCGATCTCATTGGTGGTCAGCGTGGCGCTCACCGGGAAACCGCCGCCCAGCGCTTTGGCTGAGGTCAGAATATCGGGCTGGACGCCATAATGCTCATAGGCGAACAGTTTGCCGCTACGTCCCATACCGCTCTGCACTTCGTCCAGTACCAGCAGCGCCTGATGCTGATCGCAAAGTGCACGCAGTCCCTGCATAAATTCCTGCGTCGCGGGCATGACGCCGCCCTCACCCTGAATCGGTTCAACCACAATGGCACAGGTGTGATCGTCGATGACCGCTTTCACGGCGTCCAGATCATTGAACGGCACGTGGACAATATCCGCCGGTTTCGGGCCGAATCCATCAGAATATTTTGGCTGGCCGCCGACCGTAACGGTAAACAGCGTCCGGCCATGAAAAGCGTTATGAAACGCGATGATCTTACTTTTGAACGGGCTGTGACGTTTGCAGGCATAGTAACGCGCCAGCTTAAACGCCGCTTCATTGGCTTCGGCACCGGAGTTGGCGAAGAAGACGCGATCGGCAAAGGTCGCCTGAATGAGCTTACTGGCGAGACGCAGTGCCGGTTCGTTGGTAAAGACATTGCTGGTGTGCCACAGCGTTTCGCCCTGGCTTTTCAGTGTTTCCACCAGCGCAGGATGGCAGTGTCCAAGTGCGGTAACGGCAATACCACCCGAGAAGTCGATATACTCTTTGCCCTGCTGATCCCATACGCGACTGCCCTTGCCTTTTACCGGCACAAACTGCGCAGGTGCATAAACAGGCAAAATAACGTTATCGAACGTCTCCCGCGTGACCGCCATTTTTTCCGCTGCCATTAGTGACCCCATTTGAATGATTGTTGTGCAACATTGAAATAATAATCACAAAATATGCATAAAAAATCACTCAAAGGCAACTTATTGCGCAAGGAAATTGCGCAGCAGCTGATGTCCCTGCTCGCTGAGAATGCTTTCGGGATGGAACTGCACGCCTTCCAGCGCCAGGGTTTTATGGCGGAATCCCATAATTTCGTCAGGCTCGCCGTCACGCACCGTCCAGGCCGTCACCTCGAACGCATCGGGCAGGGAATCGCGCTGCACAATCAGCGAGTGGTAGCGGGTCACGGTAAGGGGATTATTGAGATTGCGGAACACGCCCTGGCCGGTGTGCTGAATCGCGGAGGTTTTGCCGTGCATCACCTGACGCGCCCGCACCACCTTCGCGCCATACGCCTGCGCAATTGCCTGATGGCCCAGGCAGACACCCAGCACCGGCACGTTACCGGCGAAATGCCGAATCGCCGCCAGCGAGATGCCCGACTCTGACGGCGTGCAGGGACCAGGAGAGATGACCAGATGGGTCAGCGGTAACGCTGCCATCTGCTCCAGGGTGATGGCATCATTGCGCACCACCTGAACCTGCGCGCCCAGCTCGCAGAAGTATTGATAAAGATTCCAGGTAAAGGAGTCGTAATTGTCGATAAGCAGCAGCATGACGCGTCCAGAATGATAAACCGCGCCGCTATTCTACGCGGTTAAGCCGCCTCACTCACCACTTTCGCAAACACCTGCTCCAGCGGAGTCAGGTCTCCGGCTACACCCGCCTGATTAGCGGCTTTCCAGCTCTCCGCGTCCGTCTCTTCCCACGACAGCAGATAACCGGCATGCAGCGCCAGCTGCTCAAAGAAAATCCGCTGCGCCCGGCCATTTCCATGACGGAAAGGATGCAGCATATTGATTTCGCAGTAGTAATGAGCGATGCGCTGAATAAATTCGTCACGCGGCAACTCAGCCAGGCCTTTCTCCTCTTCCAGCGCGGCCATCAGCGCGTTACCTTCCTTTTCGATATATTCAAAATGGCAGAACGGCGTCTCATCACGCCAGATATCGATGGTGCGCAGTTCGCCAGCCCAGCTGTAAATGTCCTGGAACAGCGTGCGGTGGATCTGGCGCAGGTAGGGCAATCCGGGATTACGCGGCCCCAGTTCCAGCGTGGCGGCACGCGCTGCACTGAAGCTCAGCTCCGCCTTGCGCAGTTGCGCGGCGTCATGAATGTCGGCCAGATTTTTCAGCACCGTGTCATGCTGCCACAGGTAAGGATCCTGGGTCACAGCGGTATTAGAGTCCATATTGCCTCCTCAGTGACGCCAGGCGTGCAGCCGCATCTTCACTGTTCAGGCTGGTTTCATTCGGCGCAAAGCCCTCCAGCTTACAGCTGGCCTGATAGCTGGCGCTACGCCGCTGTTGCCACAGAGTGACCTTCTGTTTTTCGGTGAGTTTGTTCGCCATACCGCCTCCTGCTCAGGTTTTTGCCCTAAGTATAAGAGCAAATTCTGGCTTTGCCGGAAGCGACAGGCGGTCGCCATCCGCAGATGGCGACAAAAAGCGTTAAGGCAGGACTTTGGCAGAGAGGATAACTACCGGTTTGGACGGCACATTCTGGTACGGACCCACATCTTTGGTCGGAACCTGAGAAATTTTTTCAACCACATCCTGACCTTTCACAATCTTACCAAATACGGCATAGCCGAAATCGCGCTGGCCGTGGTCGAGGAAGGCATTATCCGCAACGTTGAGGAAGAACTGGCTGGTGGCACTGTCTTTATCGGCAGTACGCGCCATAGAGATGGTACCGCGCAGGTTACGCAGTCCATTGTCCGCTTCGTTTTTAATTGGCGCGTTGGTCTGCTTCTGCTGCATATCCGTGGTGAAGCCACCACCCTGCACCATAAAGCCCGGGATCACGCGATGAAAAATGGTGTTGTTGTAAAAACCGTTGTTGACGTAATCAACAAAGTTTTTCACAGAAACCGGCGCTTTCTGGTTATTCAGTTCGAGTTCGATATTGCCGGCGGAGGTGGTGAGCAGAACGTGGGTGTCACCTTTTGCGGCCAGCGCCTGGGCGGAAACGGAAGAGAGCGCTAACAGGGTGATGGCCGCTGTTAAAGTACGTTTAAACATGAAAGATTCCTTACCTGGGAGAGCGGGCACAAAAACGTGATTGATTGTAAAGAGACTCTATTCCATGAGCCAGCGTTTTACCTATATTTACGCTGTTGCGGCAAAAGCGCTGAGCAAACGTTAAACAACCGTAATTGCGTGATTAAAATCACACAACACATGAAATATGGATCTGTAGTTTCACTGCTTGTTTATTAAGATCACAGTTCCGTTTACACTTTCTGACACTTTTTGGCACCCGGTTCTCAACAGGTTCAGAACATGACAAACCGTAATCGTATTGGCCTTACCTGGATAAGCTTCTTCTCCTACGCGCTGACCGGCGCGCTGGTGATCGTTACTGGCATGGTAATGGGCGATATCGCAAAAGATTTCCAGATCCCTATCTCCAGCATGAGTAACACCTTCACATTCCTCAACAGCGGCATCCTGGCGGCGGTCTTCCTGAACGCCTGGCTGATGGTGATTGTGCCACTGAAGCGCCAGCTGATTTTCGGCTTCGTCCTGATGGTGCTGGCGATAATCGGGCTGATGACCAGCCGCGATCTGACCATCTTCTCGCTCTGTATGTTTGTGCTGGGCGTGGTCAGCGGCATCACCATGTCGATCGGCACCTTCCTGATCACTCACATGTATGAAGGCCGTCAGCGTGGTTCACGTCTGCTGTTTACCGACTCCTTCTTCAGCATGGCGGGCACGCTGTTTCCGGTGCTGGCAGGCATTCTGCTGGCGCGTCAGCTGCCGTGGTACTGGGTCTACGTCTGCATCGGCGTTATCTACGTCGCCATCTTCGTCATGACGCTGTTTGTGGAGTTCCCGGTGCTGCGCAAGCCTGAGAACAGCCCGACTGTTGAGAAAGAGAAATGGGGTGTGGGTGTGCTGCTGCTGGCTGTCGCGGCTCTCTGCTACATCCTGGGCCAGCTCGGCTTTATCTCCTGGGTGCCGGAATATGCCACCAAAGTCATGGGCATGAACATCAATGACGCCGGACAACTGGTAGGCAGCTTCTGGACGGCGTATATGGTCGGTATGTGGGCCTTCAGCTTCCTGCTGCGCTTCTTCGATCTGCAACGTATTCTGATGGTGCTGGCGGGTCTGGCTACGGTACTGATGTACTGGTTCGTCAGCAGCAGCGATGCCGGCATGCTGAAATGGATCATCATGATTCTGGGCTTCAGCTCAAGTGCTATCTATACCACCATCATCACTCTCGGCTCGCTCCAGACCAAAGTGGCGTCACCGAAGCTGGTGAACTTCATTCTGACCTGCGGCACCGTCGGCACCATGCTGACCTTTGTGGTCACGGCGCCTATCGTTGAGAAAAGTGGTGTGCATACCGCACTGGCGACGGCGAATGCGCTTTACGCCGTGGTATTTGTGATGTGTGCCCTGCTTGGCTTTGTCAGCCGTCATCGTACTCACGGTCACGTCACGCATTAATCCTTCAGGGCGGCGAGCGATCGCCGCCCTGCTCCTTAACGTCGGAAATCTACGCGCTCCCGTTCCCGCCAGTAAATCTCACTTTCTGCAGGCTTCGTCTCCGCCACCACCACGCCACGACGCACTGAATAGCGCACCGGGACCTGCCTTCTTACCGCATCAAAACCGCTCTCTGCTGGCAATATAATCAGACTGGCCTCGTTGCCGCTCTGAATGCCATAGCCTGCAAGCTGCATCGTTTTCGCGCTGTTATGCGTAATCAGATCCAGACCCGCATCAATCTGCTCATAGCCCATCAGTTGACAGACATGTAATCCCATATGCAGCACCTGCAGCATGTTGGCGGTGCCCAGCGGATACCAGGGATCAAACACATCGTCATGGCCAAAGCAGACGTTGATCTCTGCCTCCAGCATCTCTTTTACCCGCGTAATGCCGCGCCGCTTAGGATAGGTGTCGAAGCGGCCCTGCAGGTGAATATTAACCAGCGGATTGGCGACAAAGTTAATGCCCGACAGCTTCAGCAGCCGGAACAGCCGTGAGGCGTACGCGCCATTGTAAGAGTGCATCGCGGTGGTATGACTGGCCGTCACGCGTGCGCCGTTGCCGTCGCGATGTGCCAGCGCCGCCACGGTTTCCACAAAGCGCGACTGTTCATCATCGATCTCATCGCAGTGAACATCGATCAGCCGATCATAGCGGTCAGCCAGCGCAAAGGTTTTATGCAGCGACTCGACGCCATATTCGCGGGTGAATTCGTAGTGCGGAATCGCGCCAACGACATCCGCGCCCAGCCGCAGGGCCTCCTCCAGCAACGCTTCGCCGTTAGGATAAGAGAGAATGCCCTCCTGGGGAAACGCCACAATCTGGATGGTGATCCAGGGTGCCATCTCCGCTTTCACTTCCAGCATCGCTTTCAGCGCCGTCAGTGAGGGGTCAGACACGTCAACATGGGTGCGGACAAACTGAATGCCGTTGGCGATCTGCCACTTCAGCGTCTGCAACGCCCGCTGTTTGACATCTTCATGGCTGAGCAGCGCCTTTCGCTCGGCCCAGCGCTCAATTCCTTCAAACAGCGTGCCGGACTGATTCCATGCCGGTTCACCCGCCGTCTGGGTGGTATCCAGATGAATATGCGGCTCAATGAAGGGCGCGCAGGCTAAGCCGCCCTCGCCGTCCAGCGATTGCTCCACCGGAGAAGGCTGCTGCGGCTGGGCTGAAATCCGGGCTATTTTTCCGTCGGCGATTTCGATTTGCCACAATCCTTCCCGCCAGGGTAAACGCACGTTATTGATCCACTTAGGTGACAGCATGGCTGATTCCTTATCCGAAAAACCCGTGTGGTTAAAACTAACACGATTCATACCACCCGTGGCAATGCAGGATATTCAGCAGGTTAGCCGCGCCAGATAAAACTAATTAAAATCAACTATATACCTCTTAATGGGTATATGGCGTTGTGGTTGATGCATATCAATAAGCGTCAGAAAGGGCGCGCTATTGTAGCCGCAGATATCACAAATTTGAGGCAAAAATGAGCAAGCACAATGTCGTCGTTATCGGTAACGGCATGGTCGGCCACCGCTTCATAGAAGAGTTACTTGAGAAAGCGGAACCCGACCAGTTTTCGCTGACCGTCTTTTGTGAAGAACCCCGCGTCGCCTACGACCGTGTCCATCTGTCCGCTTACTTCTCCCATCACACCGCCGAAGAGCTGTCGCTGGTTCGTGAAGGCTATTACGACAAACATCAGGTCAATCTGCTGCTGGGCGAGCGCGCCATCACCATTAACCGTGATGAGAAGCTCATCCACTCCAGCACCGGGCGAGCCGTTCACTACGACACGCTGATTTTTGCCACCGGTTCTTATCCGTGGATCCCGCCGATTAAGGGTGCCGAAGGCAGCGACTGCTTTGTCTACCGCACCATCGAAGATCTCAACGCCATTGAAGCCTGCTCGCGCCGCAGCAAACGCGGTGCGGTGATTGGCGGCGGCCTGCTGGGACTGGAAGCCGCGGGCGCGCTGAAAAATCTGGGTATTGAAACCCACGTCATTGAATTTGCGCCGGTACTGATGGCAGAACAGCTCGATCAGCAAGGCGGGGAACAGCTGCGTCGCAAGATTGAACAGATGGGCGTGCGGGTCCACACCAGCAAAAACACCCAGCAGATAGTGCATCATGAGCACGGCGGTAAAACGCTGCAGTTCGCCGACGGCAGTGCGCTGGAAGTCGATTTCATTGTCTTCTCCACCGGCATCCGCCCGCAGGACAAACTGGCAAAACAGTGTGGATTAGCTCTGGGTCCGCGCGGCGGCATCGCCATTGATGACCAGTGCCGCACCAGCGATCCCGCCATTTACGCCATCGGTGAGTGCGCCGCCTGGCAGAATCGCGTCTATGGCCTTGTGGCGCCGGGTTACAAAATGGCGCAGGTCGCCAGCGACCAGCTGCTGGGCCGCGATAATGCGTTTACCGGCGCGGACATGAGCGCCAAACTCAAGCTGCTGGGTGTCGATGTCGGTGGCATTGGCGATGCGCGCGGCACCACGCCAGGCGCACGCAGCGTGGTCTGGCTGGATGAAAGCAAATCGGTCTACAAGCGTCTGATTATCAGCGAAGATCAGAAAACCCTGCTGGGTGCGGTGCTGGTGGGCGACACCAGCGACTATGGCAACCTGCTGCAGCTGGTGCTGAATGGTATTCCACTGCCGGATAACCCGGAAGCGCTGATTCTGCCTGCGGGCAGCGGAGATAAACCGGCCATCGGCGTCGATTCCCTGCCTGACAGCGCGCAAATCTGCTCCTGCTTCGACGTCAGCAAAGGCGACATCATCAAAGCGGTTCAGGGTGGCTGTCACACCGTGGCCGCCCTGAAAAGCAGCACCCGAGCCGGTACCGGCTGCGGCGGCTGTATCCCCCTGATTACCCAGGTACTGAACAGTGAACTCAGTCGTCAGGGTATCGAGGTCAATAACCACCTTTGTGCCCACTTCGCCTGGTCACGTCAGGAGCTGTATCACCTGATTCAGGTTGAAGAGATTAAAACCTTTGATGAGCTGCTGGCCCGCTATGGTCAGGGTTACGGCTGTGAAATATGCAAGCCTGCGGTGGGCTCCCTGCTCGCCTCCTGCTGGAATGAGTATGTGCTCAAGCCGCAGCACGCGCCGTTACAGGACAGCAACGACCTCTATCTGGGTAATATTCAGAAAGATGGCACCTATTCGGTCATCCCGCGCTCGCCCGGCGGTGAAATTACACCACAGGGACTGAAAGTGATTGGCGAGATCGCCGAACGCTACCAGCTCTACACCAAAATCACGGGCTCGCAGCGCATCGGCTTGTTTGGCGCGCAGAAAGACGATCTGCCCGCTATCTGGTCACAGCTGATCGAGGCCGGATTTGAAACCGGTCAGGCCTATGCTAAAGCGCTGCGTATGGCGAAAACCTGCGTCGGCAGCGCGTGGTGCCGTTACGGCGTGGGCGACAGCCTCGGCTTCGGCGTCATGCTCGAGAACCGCTATAAAGGCATCCGTACACCGCACAAGATGAAGTTTGGTGTCTCTGGCTGCACCCGTGAATGCGCAGAGGCCCAGGGCAAAGATGTCGGTATTATCGCCACCGAAAAAGGCTGGAACCTCTACGTCTGCGGCAACGGCGGCATGAAACCGCGTCATGGCGACCTGCTGGCGGCAGATCTCGATCAGCAGACGCTGGTCAGCTATCTCGACCGCTTCATGATGTTCTATATCCGCACCGCCGATCGCCTGCAGCGCACCTCGCTGTGGCTCGAGAGTCTGGAAGGTGGCATCGACTATCTGCGTAGCGTGATCGTGGATGACAAACTCGGCCTTAACAGCCAGATGGAACAGCAGCTCGCCGCGCTGCGTGCCAGCGTTCGCTGTGAATGGCAGGCGACGCTGGAAGATGAGAGCCAGCTGACGCGCTTTGCCCACTTTATCAACTCGCCGCAACGCGATCCTGCTGTGCAGCGGGTGGCAGAGCGCGATCAGCATCGCCCGGCGCGCCCCGAAGAACGTATTGCCGTGACCCTGATTGAGGAAACCGAATCATGAGCCAGTGGAATCCGGTGTGCCCGCTGACGCAGATCCTGCCCGCCACGGGCGTCTGTGCGCTGGTCAAAGGCCAACAGGTGGCTATTTTCCGCCCGCGCGACGATGAGCAGCTCTATGCCATCAGCAATATCGACCCGTTTGCCGATGCCAGCGTGCTGTCACGCGGCATTATCGCCGAACATCAGGATGCGCTGTGGGTGGCCAGCCCGCTGAAAAAGCAGCATTTCCGCCTCAGCGATGGCTACTGCATGGAGGATGAAACGCGCTCCGTGGCGGCCTGGCCGGTGCGGGTCAATGCCGGACAGGTTGAAGTCTGCCTGTAACGCCTGTTAACAGCCCGCCTTAGCGGGCTTTTTTAAGGACCTCTGATGGACTATTTCCCCTTGTTCTGCCGCCTGCAGGGCCGACGCTGTCTGCTGGTCGGCGCGGGTGACGTGGCGGAGCGAAAAGCGCGCCTGCTGCTGGAGGCCGGTGCCGATCTTTTGGTCGGAGCCCCCGATTTCTCCCCTGCCTTCCTGCAATGGGCGCAGCAGAAAGCCGTCACGCTGCTACCAGGGCATTTCGATCCCGCGTGGCTGACCGGCTGCTGGCTGGTGGTCGCCGCCACCAGTGATAACGAGGTCAATCAGCAGGTGGCTGACACAGCTGAAAAACAGCAGATCTTCTGCAATCTGGTGGATGCGCCGCAGCAGGCCAGCGCTATTATGCCGTCGATCATTGACCGCTCACCGCTGATGGTCGCCGTCTCTTCCGGTGGACGCGCGCCGGTGCTGGCGCGGCTGCTGCGGGAGAAGCTGGAGGCGATGCTGCCACAACATCTGGGTCAGCTGGCGCAGCTGGCGGGCGGCCTGCGCGATCGGGTGAAAAAGCAATTCGGCTCCCTCAATGCCCGACGCCACTTCTGGGAGCGCTTTTTTAACAGCGAACGGCTGGCCCAGACGCTGGCTAACGGCGACGGTGAACGCGCGGATCAGATTACCGACGCGCTTTTTAGCGCAGACCTTCCGCAACAGGGTGAAGTAGCGCTGGTCGGTGCCGGTCCGGGCGATGCCGGATTGCTCACACTCAAAGGCCTGCAGCTGATCCAGCAGGCAGACGTCATCGTCTATGACCGGCTGGTTTCCGATGAGATTTTGAATCTGGTACGCCGCGATGCCGAACGCATCTTTGTCGGTAAACGCGCCGGACATCACTGCGTGCCGCAGGATGCCATCAACCAGTTGCTCTGCGAACAGGCGCAGCGCGGCAAACGCGTGGTGCGGCTTAAAGGCGGCGATCCCTTTATCTTTGGTCGCGGCGGTGAAGAGCTGGAAGCGCTGGCACAGCTGAAGATTCCGTTCAGCGTGGTGCCGGGCATCACCGCGGCATCAGGCTGTGCGGCCTACAGTGGCATTCCCCTGACCCATCGCGATCATGCGCAGAGCGTCAGGCTGGTAACCGGGCATCTGCAGAAATCCGGTACGCTCGCCTGGCAGACGCTGGCGGCAGAACAGCAGACGCTGGTGTTTTATATGGGGCTGGGCCAGGCCGGAGAAATTCAGCAGCAGCTGATACAACATGGGATGCGCAGCGATATGCCGGTGGCGCTGGTGGAAAACGGCACCAGCACGCGTCAGCGCGTGGTCACCGGAACACTGAATGAGCTGGAAGCGTTAGCCGGTCAGGTGAGCAGCCCCAGCCTGATAATTATTGGCAGCGTGGTGAGTCTGCGCGACAGCCTGCGCTGGTTCTGAATGGGCAAATAAAAACGGCGGGCACAATGCCCGCCGTTTTTTATCTGCTCAGCCATTACGGCATCGCGACAAAGCCTACCGCTTCATAAACCTTCTTCAGCGTTTCCTGCGCCTGTGCACGTGCTTTCGCCGCGCCATCACGCATCACCTGCTCCAGCAGCGCTTCATCGTTGCGGAAGCTGTGATAACGCTCCTGCAGCTCAGAGAGCATGCCCGACACCGCATCGGCTACTGCGCCTTTCAAATGGCCATACATCTTGCCTTCGAACTCCTGCTCCAGCTCGGCGATGGTTTTACCGGTCACGCCCGACAGAATATCCAGCAGGTTAGAGACGCCCGCTTTCTCTTTGATGTCGTAGCGCACCACTGGCGGCTCTTCAGAATCGGTAACGGCGCGTTTGATCTTCTTCACAACCGCTTTCGGATCTTCCAGCAGGCCGATCACGTTGTTGCGGTTATCGTCAGACTTGGACATTTTTTTGGTCGGTTCCAGCAGCGACATCACGCGCGCGCCAGACTTCGGAATAAACGGCTCTGGCACCCGGAAGATATCGCCATAGATCGCATTGAAGCGATGCGCAATATCGCGGCTCAGCTCCAGGTGCTGCTTCTGATCTTCACCGACCGGCACCTGATTGGTCTGATAGAGCAGAATGTCTGCCGCCATCAGCACCGGATAGTCGAACAGTCCGGCGTTGATGTTCTCTTCGTAACGTGCTGATTTGTCCTTGAACTGCGTCATACGGCTCAGTTCACCGAAATAGGCGTAGCAGTTCAGGATCCAGCTCAGCTGCGTGTGCTCTGGCACATGCGACTGAACAAAGATGGTGCTTTTTTGCGGGTCGATACCACAGGCCAGATAGAGCGCCAGCGTATCCAGCGTCGCTTTACGCAGTGCAGCAGGATCCTGACGCACGGTGATCGCGTGCAGATCAACAATGCAGTAAATGCAGTGGAAATCATCCTGCATCTGCACCCACTGACGCAGCGCTCCCATATAGTTGCCAATGGTCAGTTCGCCGGACGGCTGTGCGCCGCTGAAAACGATGGGTTTCATACTTAAGTCCTGATATTTACAGCCCCAGTGTGGGCAAAAGTTCGTCGAAAGAGTCGAGGGTTAAATCGGGCTGGCTGGTGGCAATCGGCTCGCCATAGTTATAGCCAAAGGTCATACCGACATTAGGTACGCCTGCCGCCTGCGCCGCCTGGATATCATTGCGAGAGTCGCCAACAAAC
Organism: Pantoea sp. S62; assembly: GCF_016658625.1. Classification (NCBI taxonomy): domain Bacteria; kingdom Pseudomonadati; phylum Pseudomonadota; class Gammaproteobacteria; order Enterobacterales; family Erwiniaceae; genus Pantoea; species Pantoea sp. S62. The sequence continues at coordinate 65,385 of NZ_JACVVI010000006.1, forward strand.
AGCAACTCGTTCGGCAGTACGCCGAAGGTGCCCAGCACCATGAAGATCGCTGCAGGGTGCGGTTTTTTAACCGGCACATCATCGCCACCGATAATCAGCGAAAACGCATCGGCAATGCCAAGCGATTCAAGCAGCGGTGCCACAAACGGCGTCGGCTTGTTGGTCACAATCGCCATCGGCAGCCCGGAAGCTTTTAAGGCATCCAGCGTCTGCTTCACCTGTGGGAACAGCGTGCTGCCCGCATCCACGGTGTCGGCGTAGTGGCGGTCAAACAGCGCGCGTGCATCGCGCTGCTCTTCCGGCTGCGGCTCACGGCCCAGCGCGAAGGTCAGCGCACGGGCCATCATGATATCGGCACCGTTGCCAATCCAGGTTGAGACACGCTCAAGGCCCGCCTGCGGCAGACGAAGATCCTTCAGCGTGCGGTCGATCGCATCGGCAAGGCCTGGCGCGCTATCCACCAGCGTGCCATCGAGATCAAACGCCAGCGCACGAATATCAGTGAAATGAGCCATTGGCTTTCTCCAGTTCGTTGCGCATATCGTCGATCACTTTTTTATAGTCAGGATGACCAAATATGGCAGAACCCGCGACAAACATATCTGCACCGGCAGCCGCAATCTCGCGGATATTGTCGATCTTCACGCCGCCATCCACTTCAAGACGAATGTTGTAGCCGCTCTGATCGATACGTCTGCGCGCTTCACGCAGTTTATCCAGGGTGCCGGGAATAAATGACTGACCGCCAAAACCTGGGTTCACGGACATCAGCAGAATGATATCCAGCTTATCCATGACGTAATCGAGGTAGCTCAGCGGGGTCGCCGGATTAAACACCATACCCGCTTTACAGCCGTGCTCTTTGATCAGTTGCAGGGTGCGGTCAACGTGCTCGCTGGCTTCCGGATGAAAGGTAATATAGGTGGCACCGGCTTTGGCAAACTCCGGGATCAGCGCATCGACCGGTTTTACCATCAGATGCACATCGATGGGGGCAGTGATGCCATAGTCGCGCAGTGCTTTCAGCACCATCGGACCCATGGTCAGATTAGGGACGTAGTGGTTGTCCATTACGTCGAAGTGAACCACGTCACCTCCGGCCGCCAGCGCTTTGGCTGTGTCTTCGCCCAGGCGGGCAAAATCCGCCGACAGGATTGAAGGGGCCAGCAAATATTGTTTCATCCGATTCTCCCACTGTTGTGCGCCAGCACTCAGGCTGGCGTAATGCGTTGGTCGCGGACGAAACAGACTAGCGATAAAGTGCCAGCAGTTCGTCGACCTTGGTGCGACCGGCTATGCTCCGGCTGATAGATCGCCGTGCTTTGACCACATGTAACACTGCATCCTGATACCATAAACGCGTCAGTGCAGTGTCGTGGTTAGAAATCAGTACCGGAATCCGGTGCTCCGAAGCAGCCAGCTGTGCCGCTAACGCCGCCAGATTCTCCTGCTCACGCAGGCTGAAGCTGTTGGTATGATAAGCCGTAAAATTGGCCGTGGCCGACAGCGGTGCATAAGGCGGATCGCAATAGACCACCGAGCCTTTACCAGCACTGGTCAGGGTAACATCGTACGATTCACAGACAAACGTCGCTTTTTGCGCGCGCTCGGCAAACCATAACAGTTCGGCTTCCGGAAAGTAGGGTTTGCGATAGCGGCCAAACGGCACGTTGAACTCACCACGCAGGTTATAGCGGCAGAGGCCGTTGTAACAGTGACGGTTCAGATAGAGGAACAGCAGCGCACGCTGGTAGGCGTCGGTGCTGGTATTAAATTCGGTGCGCCGCTGGTAATAACAGATTTCGTTGTTACCTTCCGGCGTAAACAGCAGCTGCGCGTCACGGATGAAATCCGCGGTACGCGTTTTGACAATGTTGTAGAGATTAATCAGGTCGCTGTTGATATCAGCCAGATGGTAGCGATCAAATTCCGTGTTCAGAAACACCGAACCCGCGCCAACAAATGGCTCGACCAGACAGTCGCCTTGCGGCAGATGACGATGGATCTCTTCTACTAAGGGAAATTTTCCCCCTGCCCATTTCAGGAAAGCGCGATTTTTTTTCATGCTGTCGTGGTTATAACATCTTATTGTGAGGCTGTGGCTGGACCGACAGCAGATCTGCGCTTAAAACGGGGCCAGAGCCTGGCCCCACATCCGCTATTGGCTGGCTTCTTTCTTCACCTGGCTGACGGGTTTTACCCACGGGTTCTTCGCACGCACGTCTGCAGGCAGCGATGCTACAGCGCGTTTGGCATCGGCCGGTGTGGCATAGGAGCCACTCACCAGCACGTACCACGACTGACCGTTACGGGTGGTTTTGTAGACGTGATATCCACTCAGATTTTGTTGCTTAGCCCAGGCATTCAGGCTTTCCGGCTTCGATGCACCGCTCAGCTGCAGAGTGTAGCTGCCACCTGGCAGTGATTTGCTGGCTGAACTGCTGCCCGCAGCCGTGGTAGCTGGCGCAGAACTCACTGGCGTACGCGCTGGCGTGGTGTGCGTTTTGCTGTCACGGGTTACAGGCTTCGATGCTGTTTTATGCGATGAATCGTGCGCCGGACGAGCAGCGGTATTGGATTTGTTCGGTGTCTGACGGACTGAAGGTGCCGTAACAGGATTAGCAGCCGTTCCGGCATTGCCGCTGACCGTTGCTGGCGCCGTTGGCAGTGAACTGCCACCCTGCGTGCCCATCGCGGCACTGTCAACCTGCTGCTGCTGATTAGTCAGTGCGCTATTCAGATCGCCCGGCAGCGTGACACGCTGCTGATTCGCGGGCGCATCAACCGGTGCGGCCTGGGTAGGCGTTGAAGCCACAGGCGGCATCGAAATGTCGCGCTGCGGATTAGAGGCAGCATCACCGCTGGTCGCCGCGTTATTTTCGCTGGTGGCGGGGGTAGTCTGCGCACCTGACGGAGGCGTCTGTCCACCGGACATGGAAGAGGAGCCGCCCAGGTCAATGTTCTTCTCGCTGCCGGAACCGCCATTGGTGGCAGGGGTTGTTCCCGCCGTGGCCGGTTTTTTCTCATCCGGGCCATTCAGGGCCGAACCAATCCCCAGTACCAGTAACAGCAGAACCAGGATCCCGACGCCCATCATGATACGCTGGCGCGAAACCGGTGTTTTGGCCGCAGTAGAGGACTTACGAGGGCGCGAGGGACGGCGGTCGCTGGCGTCAGGCTTTAACTCGTCTTCCGGTTTAAACTCATCCATTTTGGCTCCTCCGTAAAGCGGCATTCCGCACTGCGCACCCTGCGCGCCGCGTCACCACTCAACTGCTTAATCTCAGGGTTGCTGACAATCGTTAATTGCAGCCAGCACCATATCATGTGCCACGCCACCACGCACTTCAGAGCGGCCAATCGACAGCGGGAGTATCAGCCGCAGTTCGCCCGCCAGAACTTTTTTATCGCGCATCATGTGCGGCAGATACATCTCTGCATTCATTGCCTGCGGCCCATGCACCGGTAAACCGGCACGCCTGAACAGGGCAATAATGCGGTCGGTCTCTTCCGCCCGGAACTGTCCCAGACGTTCAGCCGTGCGTGCTGCCATTACCATGCCCGCCGCAATCGCTTCACCGTGCAGCCAGTTGCCGTAGCCCATGTGTGCTTCAATCGCATGACCAAAAGTATGGCCCAGATTAAGCAACGCCCGCTGACCGTTTTCACGCTCATCGGCCGCCACGACTTCAGCCTTCAGTTCACAACAGCGACGAATGCAGTACGCCAGCGCCTGTTCATCCAGCGCCAGCAGAGCATCGAGATTCTGCTCCAGCCACTGGAAAAACGCACCGTCGAGGATAATGCCGTACTTAATGACTTCCGCTAAGCCAGACGCCAGCTCACGCGCAGGCAGCGTCTTCAGACAGGCCGTATCAATCACCACTGACGCGGGTTGATAAAACGCGCCGATCATGTTTTTGCCCAGCGGATGGTTAACGGCCGTTTTGCCGCCAACTGAAGAATCAACCTGCGACAGTAAGGTGGTCGGTACCTGGATAAAGCGTACGCCACGCTGATAACTGGCCGCAGCAAAACCGGTAAGATCGCCAATGACGCCGCCGCCTAAGGCGACAAGCGTCGTATCACGACCGTGCGGCTTTTGCAGGAGCGCGGTAAAGACCTGATCCATCACGGCCAGCGTCTTATATTGCTCGCCGTCGGGTAAGATCACCTGATCCACTTTTACACCTGCCGCTGTCAGCCGCGCTGTCAGCTGGTCAAGATAGAGCGGAGCCAGCGTCTGGTTTGTCACCACCATGGCGTTTTCGCCCGCGGTCAGCGGCCAAAAAGAAGCCGGATCGTTAAACAGTCCGGCGGCGATAGTGATGGGGTAACTGCGTTCCCCCAGTGAGACGGTGATCTTCTCCATGATGCCCGATACCTGTTAAAAAGCCTTCGAACGTTGGATCAACTTTTTTCCAACATGTGGATAATCTGATTCGCCACCACTTTTGCACTCTGATCATCTGTGCGAATGGTGACATCGGCGATCTCTTCGTAGAGCGGGTTGCGTTCGCCAGCCAGCGCTTCAAGCACTTCGCGCGGCGGTGAATCCACCTGCAGCAACGGACGTTTTTTGTCACGTTGGGTGCGCGCCAGTTGCTTCTCGATGGTGGTTTCAAGATAAACCACAACACCGCGGGCGGAGAGACGATTACGCGTTTCCCGGGATTTGACGGAACCACCGCCTGTCGCCAGGACGATGCCTTGCTTCTCGGTCAGTTCGTTAATGATTTTTTCTTCGCGATCGCGAAAGCCAGCTTCGCCTTCGACATCAAAAACCCAGCCCACATCCGCTCCGGTGCGTCGCTCAATTTCCTGATCGGAATCGAAGAACTCCATGTTGAGTTGCTGAGCCAACTGACGGCCAATAGTGCTTTTGCCGGCACCCATCGGCCCAACCAGAAAGATATTGCGTTTCTCTGCCATTTTGTCGGTATTACTAAGAATTCGTTAATGATACCCCGCGTTCAGCATTTGCTGGCGGGACAGGAACTGAGACCTCATGAGCGTTAGCAAGAGTCAGATGAAAAATTATCTCAACACTCAAGGCTGTTTGGCAACCGATTATATTGCCTTCAGCACATCCATTTCTGAATTGGCCTGTGTTCGCGAAACTGTAACGCGCCAGCGCTGCGTCTTTACAACGCTGCTTACAGAGGAGTTTTCTGATCTGTTTGCCGGGATTTACCCTGCATAGACGGTTACACCGTATTGAAAATCGCTAAACCTTGTAAGCTAATTCCTCTCCTGCGTCAACGCAGATGGCCTTAAGGGACGCATTTTCCGTTTTATCCAGCCGTAAGCGCTGCTTCCCTGACCAATCGCGGCGTTATGAAGATCACCAGCTCTCTTTTTTTGCGCTGCTCCGATTGCTGACGAAACAACCCGCCAATCAGCGGCACATTTCCCAGCAGTGGCACTTTATTCTCTCCGTGACTGCGCTGCTGCTGAAAGATACCCCCTAACGCCAGTGTTTGCCCGTCACTGACCGTGACCTGCGTCTCAATTTCCTGTTTATCGATGGATAATATGTCACTGTCGCCGGTTCTGATGCTGCGACCCGGCATGTTCTGACTGATATGGATCTTCAGCTGGATGCGGCCATTCCCGGAAATCGTCGGTGTCACCTCCATGCCCAGCACCGCTTCTTTGAACTCGATACTGGTGGCACCGCTGTTTCCCGCCGACACTTCATAAGGTATCTCCGTGCCCTGCTTAATCGACGCGGTCTGCTGATGTGAGGTAAAGAGACGCGGACTGGCGATGATTTCAATCTGGTTCTCCTGCTCCAGCGCACTTAATTCCAGATCCAGCAGCTGACCGCCGATGCGCGCCAGCGCCATACCCACGCTGATGCCGGGTGAACTCACCGCCAGCGGAATATCCAGCCGGGGATGATGTAGGATGTCTGTCACGGCGGCGTCACCGGCCTGCAATCCCCACTTCACGCCCAGCTCCTGCAGATGCTCTTCGCTGATGGTGACGATATGCGCCGATAGCTCGATTTGCTCCAGTGGCAGGTCCAGCGCCCGTATCCAGCGTTCCGTCTCTTTCAACGCTGCCGCCGTATCGCGCAGTAACAGGGCGTTGGTGCGTTTGTCGACCGTCACGCTTCCGCGCGGTGTCATCAGCGACTGCCGTTCAGTCAGCAGGCTGGCATGCACCTCGCTGGCGCTGGCATAGCGCAATATCACGGCGCGCTGCTGCAAAGGCGTCTGCTGCAACTTTTCCTGCTGCTCCGCTTCCCGTGCCTGCTGCTGAGCCTGCTGCCAGCTCTCCGGATAGACCAGCAGCACATTATCCTGTTCTATCAGCGTCAGCTTTGCCATGCGCGCTACCAGGTCCAGCGCCTGATGCCACGGCAGGTTATCAAGCCGCAGCGATAACGACCCTTCCACCTCTGGCGCTATCATCAGGTTGATCTGCTGATAGTCAGCCAGCGCCTGTAAAATGCGCGCTACCGGCGCGTTATCAAATGTCAGGCTGAGAGGCCCCTCATCAGCGGCGTAAACCGGCAGCAGGCAGCTTATGAGCAGCAGCAGAGTAGCTATCCTTTTCATGCGAACGTCCTTTTAAGTAAAACGAAGTCTGTTGTGCAGTGCAGCTATTCGGTACCGCTAAGGAGAGGCTGCGGTGGGTCATCTCAGCGAGTTGCCAGGGCGACAGGGGAAATGGCTTGCCTGTGCGGACTGCGACGCTCTCACCCTGCGGGTTTAGCAGCCAGGCATGAAAATCCGTCTCACGGCCAATGATCCCCTGCAGACGCCAGCCGGTAAGCGGCTCCACGAGCGCCTCACAAATCGAACCGGCAACAGGCCGGAACGGATCACGTGCCAGTACACCGCCACAGCACAGCAGTAAAATCAGCAGGCTATGGCGCATCGTCGGGCTCCAGCCAGAGTTGAGCCACCAGATACTGCGGCTGCGCCCGCAGCTGGAAATGCACCGGAAACGCCAGGGAAGCATCGGCAAGCTCGGCAAAAAGTGACTGAAACGCCGGCCACTGCAGATGCAGGGTCAGCGTGCGTGAAGGAGAATCCGGCTGCCACTCTTCCAGCTGATGACGATGTGCCGCCAGCATCGCTTCCACTGCCCGGGCTGATGCGCCCGGTGCAGATCTGGCGGTCTGCATCGACTGCAGCTGCGCCTGCAACTGCGCTATATCCGGGTTCTGCTCCCACTGCTGCCGGCGCTGTTCCAGGGTATGGTTTAGCTGCAACAGTTTCTGCTGTTCAGCGATCAGCGCCTGCTGCTGTGGCCGCAACCAGAAAACCCATGAGATCAGTAACAGGCCGGCTGAGACGGCAGCGAGCATGCCGTAACGCGGAAATGCAGCCATCTGCCACCAGCGATCCCACCACTCATTCATCAGTCACCTCCTTCACCTCTGCCCGCAGTGAAAAGCGATAATGACTATCAGCCTGACGCTTAACGCTGCCCTGCCTCACCTGACCAAACAGCGCGACGGTGGTTAACTGCTCACGGAACTGCCGGACCGCCGCCATATCCTGCGCCAGCCCCTCCAGCGTGAGACGATTGTCGCGCTTCTCCAGCCGGGTCAGCCAGGCGGTGTCAGGCAGTAACGCGGGTAAATCGAGCCAGAACTGATGCCATGCGGTCAGTTGCAATGCCTTCTGGCGCTGCTTCGCCTGCTGTTTTTGCACTGCCGTGCGCTGTGCCAGTAACGTCTTTTGCTGCGCCAGCTGCGCGTCCAGGTTTTCCAGCGCCTGCTGCTGTACCCTGCCCGTCTGCGCCACCTGCTCACGCGCCTGACAGATGCGCCAGCTTTGCTGCATGACTCCCACCAGAACAGCACTCAGCATCAGTAACAGCACGACAAGGCTCTGTCGCCGCTGCTGTTGCTGACGGCGCTGCCGCCACGGCAACAGATTCACTGCGACCATCATTGATCTCCGTCGCGCAGCGCCAGCCCGGCCGCCAGCGCAAAGGCACCCGGACTTTCCGGTAACGGCGGCTGTTTATAATGGAACAGATCAAAAGGGGAAAACGCGCGGGCATCAGCGGGCAGCGCAGAATTATCGGCTGAGCACCAGGCAACTGAACGGGCATCGGGGAAGGCCTGCTGCTGCAGTGCCGCAAGCGTGGTAGCTTCGCCGTTGTCAGCCGCGGTATGCACATCGCTCCAGAGCCAGCGGTTATCCTGCTGCAGCACCAGTACCGCACCCTCCTGCAGCGCGGCCTGCCGGGCCAGCCGCCTGAGCGCTTCGGTAGTCAGCTCGAACACCTGCGGCTTTAATCCCGCCTGCAGCAGTGGCGCTGCCCACTGGTCTATAATCTCCAGCCGGGCCGCCGTGACGCAGAGCTGGCCGCTCTGTGTGTCGGCCCGGTAATCCAGTGCCAGCGCAGCAGGCTCCAGCGGAAAGAGACGGCGCGCGGCCGCCTGCACGTAGTGCCCCAGCGCAGGCTCATTGAGCGACTGTGCGGGCAGGGGAAGCTGGCGCTGCAGTACCAGCCGGGCGGGCAGCGCGACACGCAGCGAGTAACGACGCGGCAACCGCTGACGCCAGGCCGTTAAGGCTGCCAGTAATTCAGGCGAAGATTGCAGCACGCCGTTTCTTAACGTATCTTGCGGCAGCCGCTGCTGCCACCAGTGGCGTAGCTGCCAGCCATCACGACGAGGCTGGAGGGCCAGGGCACAAATCTGCCTATTCTGAATATCCAGCCCAATTTGCCAGGTATGAAAAGCCATGCGCGCGATCTCCTTATCGTCCGGGAAAGATGGACATATCAAAGCGTCTGGCTTGCCTTTATACTACCGCGCGGTTGTTTATAAACTGCTCAAACGACAAGAGATGGGAAATTCCAGGTGAAGTTCGTAAAGTATTTATTGATCCTTGCAGTGTGTTGCATCCTGTTGGGAGCTGGCTCGATTTATGGTTTATACAAATACATAGAGCCACAGCTGCCCGACGTAAACACGCTGAAAGATGTGCGTCTGCAAACCCCGATGCAGGTTTACAGCGCCGATGGCGATTTAATCGCCCAGTATGGCGAAATGCGCCGTATCCCTTTGACTCTGCAGCAAGTGCCACCTGTGATGGTGAAAGCGTTTATTGCGACCGAAGACAGCCGTTTCTATGAGCACCATGGTGTTGACCCTGTGGGTATTTTCCGTGCGGCCAGCATTGCGCTGGTTTCCGGTCATGCCTCACAGGGTGCCAGTACCATCACTCAGCAGCTGGCGCGTAACTTCTTCCTGAGCCCGGAACGCACTCTGATGCGTAAAATAAAGGAAGCGTTCCTGGCGATCCGCATTGAGCAGTTGCTGAACAAAGATGAAATTCTTGAGCTCTACCTGAATAAGATCTACCTCGGCTACCGTGCTTATGGCGTCGGCGCAGCTTCGCAGGTCTATTTCGGTAAGCCGGTTGACCAGCTGTCGCTGAGTGAGATGGCGATGATTGCCGGTCTGCCAAAAGCGCCGTCCACCTTTAACCCGCTTTATTCACCGAGCCGCGCCCTGTCACGCCGTAACGTGGTACTGGCGCGTATGCTGGATCAGCATTACATCACGCAGCAGCAGTATGACGAGGCACGCAATACGCCGCTGGTGGCGAAGTATCACGGTCCGGAAATCGCCTTCTCTGCCCCCTATCTCAGCGAGATGGTGCGTCAGGAGATGGTGAAACGCTACGGCGACAATGCCTATACCGACGGTTACAAGGTTTACACCACTGTCACCCGCCGTCTGCAGGAAGCCGCTCAGACCTCGGTGCGCAATAACGTCATGGCTTACGATATGCGTCATGGCTATCGCGGCCCGACCAGCGTGCTGTGGAAAGTGGGTGAACCTGCCTGGGATCAGACGAAGATTGAGAAGGCGCTGAAGCCGCTGCCGGTCTATGGACCGTTGCATCCGGCCGTGGTCACAGAAGCACGCAGCGATGAAGCGACCGTGATGCTGAAAGATGGCAGCAATGTGTCACTGGCACTGGCGGGTGTGCGCTGGGCGCGTCCTTATAAATCTGACACCGTGCAGGGCCCGACGCCGAAAAGCGTGACGCAGGTCCTGCAGGCTGGTCAGCAGATCTGGGTGCGCAAAGTGGGTGACGACTGGTGGCTGGGCCAGGTGCCGGATGTGAACTCGGCGCTGGTCTCGCTGGACCCGAATGATGGTGCGGTGCGCGCGCTGGTCGGCGGTTTCGCCTTTAACCAGAGCATGTTTAACCGTGCGACCCAGGCGCTGCGCCAGGTCGGTTCTAACATTAAGCCTTTCCTCTATACCGCCGCCATGGATCGCGGCCTGACGCTCGCTTCCATCCTTAACGATGTGCCGATTTCCCGCTGGGATGCGGGTGCCGGTGCGGACTGGCGTCCGAAGAACTCACCGCCAACGTATGATGGTCCGATTCGTCTGCGTCAGGGACTCGGCCAGTCGAAAAACGTCGTCATGGTACGTGCGATGCGTGCGATGGGCGTGGACTACGCCGCAGAGTATCTGCAGCGCTTTGGTTTCCCGGCTCAGAACATTGTGCACACCGAGTCGCTGGCATTGGGTGCGGCCTCATTCACACCGTTGCAGGTGGTGCGCGGCTACTCCGTGATGGCGAATGGCGGCTTCCTGGTTGATCCTTACTTCATTACCAAAATTGAGAACGAACAGGGCGGCACCGTCTTTGAAGAGAAACCGAAGATCGCCTGTCCGCAGTGCAATCTGCCGGTCATCTACGGCGAGACCAAAAAAGCGCTGGCGTTGAATGAAGAGAGCGTCGAGAACGTTGCTGCTTCAAATAACAACCAGAATCAGGCGGTTCCTCAGCCTGAACTGGAGCAGGTTCCGGCGCAGGCACAGCAGGGTGAGCAGCAATATGCGCCGCACGTGATCAATACCCCACTCACCTTCCTGATTAAGAGCGCGCTGAACAGTAATATCTTTGGCGAACCGGGCTGGATGGGAACCGGCTGGCGTGCCGGGCGTGACCTCAAGCGTAATGATATCGGCGGCAAAACCGGTACCACCAACAGCTCGAAAGACGCCTGGTTCTCGGGTTACGGCCCTGGCGTGGTGACGTCAGTCTGGATCGGTTTTGATGATGCGCGCCGCAATCTGGGCCGCAGCACGCTCTCCGGTGCGATTCCCGATCAGATTTCGGGCTATGAAGGTGGTGCGAAGAGTGCACAACCGGCATGGGATGAGTACATGAAGAGCGCGCTGGACGGTGTGCCGGTACAGCCGTTAACCCCGCCGGATGGCGTGATCACAGTGACTATCGACCGCAGCACCGGCAAGCTCGCCAATGGCGGAGGCAACACTCGTCAGGAGTACTTCATCAATGGCACCCAGCCAACCGAATATTCGGTGCATGATGTGGGTACGACGATTATGGATAACGGCGAGAGTCACGAGCTGTTCTGATGTGACCCACATAATCGCACGATAAAAATGGCCGACTTTAAGTCGGCCATTTTTTTATTCAGTGACGCATCTTAATCAGTAATTCAGCCGCCCCTGTTTCACCAGCCATTCGCGCGCCATAAACAGCGCACTGACATTGCGTGCTTCGCGGAAATCGGGTTCGTCCAGCAGCGACAGCATATCGCTCAGCGGCCAGCGGTGGACAATCAGCGGCTCCGGCTCATCGCCTTCCAGCTTTTCGGCGTAGAGACCTTCCGCTATCACAATATTCATCTTGCTGGAAAAATAGGAGGGGGCCATTGTGAGCTTACCCAGCGTGGTCAGCTGTTCGGCACCAAAACCCACCTCTTCTTTCAGTTCGCGCACCGCCGCTTCATTCACAGTTTCACCTGCATCGATCAGCCCTTTCGGAAAACCCAGCTCGTAAGTTTCCAGTCCGACGGCATACTCCTGAATCAGGATCAGATGGTCATCAATAATCGGCACAATCATCACCGCTTCACGCTCAGAGGGCTTCATCCGCTCATAAACGCGATGCGCCCCATTGCTGAAAGCCAGATCGACCGACTCAATAGTGAATAACCGTGAACGTGCCACGGCGGTGATATTGAGGATGTCGGGTTTTTTTGGAATTTTCATATCAGCCTCAAATTATTCTGCGTCGGCTATCTGGAGCGAATTAGCATACCTAACCACAGGCAATTGTGCGACAGTCAGGCAATGACGTTATCGTTGCATAGATTACAGCGATTGAATAACAGCCTTTGGTTATCAGTTAAGACTAAATTTGCATTAGTCAATATGCTGCGATAAGTTTCAGATAATACCGATATTTAATCCAGTCTGTGCCAGTTACCATTCGGACAAGGCAGGGTTTAACAAATGCCAATAAGATATACGCTGGCACTATTTCATCGGGTGTCTGACTCCTCTGGGTTATATAATCTTCCGGAATGCCTCTTTTATAGTGAGCATAACCGGAGGCGAAAGTTTAAAGTGAAGGCAGCATTTTGGCTGAATTGAGCAGAGCATGAGCACAATCTTTATGATCCTGGCCATAGTGCTGACCTGTTCAATCCTGGCAGGTATTGGGTTCTGGTACGCTATGCGGCATCGCCCGCCGTTGGCGAAACCGCTGCCATTCATCAGTCCGCCCTGCCGTAAACTTTCTGCCCAGGAGCGTGAGGCGGTCGATAAATATGTCGCCGCGCTGGAAAAGCAGCCCCGTACCACGCTGACTACCGATAAGCGCAGCGCGCCTGAACGTCTGACACTCACGGCGCAGAGCAACAATGTCTATCCGGTTACCCGCGCCATTACCCGCTATGGCCTCTCGACTGACGATCCCCATAAATGGCGCTACTATCTGGATGAAGTTGAAGTTCATCTGCCGCCGCTGTGGGAACAGTACATCACCGACGAAAACTACGTTGAGTTAATCCGCACCCAGTCCATTCCGCTGGTAATCTCACTGAACGGCCACTCGCTGGTGGATTACGCGGTCGACCAGCAATCGCTGCCAACACTGATGCGCCCGGTATCGACCAACGCTTCTATCCGCAAAGCAGAAACGGAAAATGTCGAACTGCTGCAGGTGCGCAAAGAGACAGCGGAAGAGTATCGGCTGTCACGGCCAGACGGCACGCGTGAAGCGGTGATGATCTCCCTTGCCTTCTTACTCTTTTTCTTCAGCCTGCTAGTGCCCACCACACTAATGATCTGGCTGGTACTGACGGGCGCAGTCACGATCGCGGCCAGTCTGTGGCTGCTCTATCGTATTCCCGGTGAGCGCGGACTGCGTGATATCCACTGCCTGCGCGGCGCGCCAAAGCGCTGGGGCCTGTTCAGCGAATCTAATCAGGAGCAGAGCAACATTACGCTCGGAATTATTGACCTGGCCTATCCCCCGCACTGGCAGCCCTATGTGGCACACGATCTCGGTCAGGTGACAGATGTCGAAATCTACCTCAACCGCCAGGTGGTGCGTCAGGGACGTTTCCTGTCGCTGCAGGATGAAGTCAAAAACTTCCCTATCCAGCGCTGGCGGAAAAACGTGGTGCTGGCCTGTGGTTCGCTGATGGTGCTGACCATGCTGGTCACCTGGATCCCGCTGGGTATGCCGATTAAGCTCAGTCTGGCCTGGGCCAGAGGCACGGATAGTCTGGAGGTCAACAGCGTCGATAAACTCAGCAGCGTGCCGCTGAATATTGGCGACAACCTCAAAGTGAGTGGCACTGGCATGTGTTCCGTGCCGGACAACTACCAGAGCAACCGCAGTTACGCCTATATGCCGTTTGACTGCTCGGCGGTCTACTGGAATAACGCCATGCCATTGCCGCAGCCACAATCTGACATCATAGACAAAGCCGCGGCGCTGCTGGATACCACGACAAAGCAGCTGCATCCGGAAACCAATACCGATCCCAAACTCAATCCACAGCTGGCGTCCGCAATTCAGAAGTCCGGCATGATTCTGCTGGATGATTTCTCCGATCTGGTGATGAAAACGCAGGATCTCTGCAATCAGCCGCAGGACTGTATGCGCCTGAAAAATGCGCTGGTGAACCTGGGCAATGCTAAAGACTGGGAAGCGCTGATGCGCCGGGCAGATTCCGGTCAGCTCAACGGCATGAATGTGCTGCTGCGGCCGGTAAGCGCCGAAGCGCTGGAAAATCTGGTCAATACCGCCACCTCGACCTTCTTTTTCCGTGAAACCCGTCGTGCGGCAGAAAATCTCAACAGCCCGCCGCCAGGGGGATTCCTGATCGTTAGCGACGAGGGTCGCCAGCTGGTGAATCAGCCACAGCCCACCGTGTCACTGTTTGATCTTGATCCACCCTCTCAGTGGCACGAGCTGCAACGTATTTCTGCCATGCTGCTGCACACGCCGTTCAGCGCCAGCGGCATCATTACTGGCATTTCTACCGATGCCAACGGTACACGTCACATCATGCTGCACAATGAACCGGACGCTATGGCGCAGTGGCGCTATCTCGGCACCGTATTGCTGCTGCTGGTGCTACTGACCTGCGGCGTGATCAACGGACTGTTGGCGCTGCGTCGCATGCACCGTAATCGCCAGCGCATGATCGATATCCAGCAATACTACGACAAGTGTTTCAACCATAACCTCGGCACTTTGCAGAGCGTGCGCTCGATATTCTGAGCCCTGCCCTTCTGTGCTACCCTGTCGCCCGGTTTTTTACAGGGTCTGACACTACGATGCTCAACTGGTCTGAGATTGATACCGTGCTGCTTGACATGGATGGCACGCTGCTGGATCTGGCATTCGATCGCCACTTCTGGCTGGAGCATGTCCCTGAACAGCTCAGCCAGCAACGCGACATCACCCGTGCAGAAGCCGACGCGATCATCACGGAAAAGTATCAGGCCGTCGCCCATACGCTAAACTGGTATTGTCTGGATTACTGGGCAGAGGCGCTGTCGCTGGACATCCGTGCCATGACCTGGGCGATGCGCAGCCGGATCGCACTGCGTGACGATACGCTGCCTTTTTTGCAGGCCCTGCGTCGCGCCGGAAAGTCCACGATTCTGCTGACCAACGCGCATCCTTACAATCTGGACGTCAAACTGGCGCAGACAGGTTTAGCGCCGCACCTTGATTTATTACTTTCCACCCATACCTTTGGGTATCCGAAAGAAGACCCGCGTTTATGGCACGCGGTACAACAGCACACCGGCTTTTCTGCGCCGCGCACGCTGTTTATCGACGATAGCGAATTGATTCTGGATGCTGCAACGTTATGGGGCATCGGCTGGTGTTTAGGCGTTAAGAATCCCGATTCGGGTCGTCCTGAACAAATCTTTCAGCGTCACCGCGCCACGGACGATTACCGGACGCTGATCTGAGTCAGGAGCAGTAATGAAAGAGAAAAGCAGCGAAGAGGTCCGCCTCGACAAGTGGCTGTGGGCAGCGCGCTTCTACAAAACCCGGGCGATGGCGCGGGAAATGATTGAAGGCGGCAAGGTGCATTACAACGGCCAGCGCAGCAAACCCGGCAAAGTGGTAGAGCTGAATGCGGAACTGACACTGCGTCAGGGCAATGATGAACGCACCGTGGTGGTGGCGGGTATCACCGCGCAGCGCCGTCCCGCCAGCGAAGCCCAGCAGCTCTATCACGAAACCGATGCCAGCATTGAAAAACGCGAAAAAATGGCGCAGGCGCGCAAGATGAATGCGCTGACTATGCCCCATCCCGATCGGCGACCTGACAAAAAAGAGCGTCGCGATTTGATGAAGTTTAAATTATCGGGCGATGAATAACGCCGTCTTCGCTGACGCACCATCGCCCCGTTCCAGTGAGAGAAAAAAATATGTCAGTCCAGGATCAACTGCACCGTTATCTGTTTGAAAATGCCGCCGTGCGCGGCGAGCTGGTGAACGTCTCTGACACCTGGCGTGAAACCGTGAAGAACCACGACTATCCGGCACCGGTTAAAACGCTGCTGGGTGAGATGCTGGTCGCCACCAGCCTGCTGACCGCTACGCTGAAGTTCGATGGCGAAATCACCGTGCAGCTGCAGGGTGACGGTCCGCTGTCGCTGGCGGTGATCAACGGTAACAACAACCAGGAGCTGCGCGGCGTCGCACGTATCAAAGGCGACATCGCGGACGACAGCACCCTGAAAAGCATGGTCGGCAATGGCTATCTGGTGATCACCATCTCCCCTGAAAAAGGTGAGCGTTATCAGGGCGTGGTCGGGCTGGAAGGTGACACCCTCGCGGCGTGCCTGGAAGATTACTTCATGCGCTCCGAGCAGCTGCCCACGCGTCTGTTTATCCGCACCAGCGACAAAGGCGCTGCCGGTATTCTGCTGCAGGTGCTGCCCGCGCAGGACACGGAGAAAGAGGTCTTCGAGCACCTGGCGACCCTGACCGAAACCATTAAAACGGAAGAGCTGATCGATCTCCCTGCCAATGAGGCGCTGTGGCGTCTTTACCATCAGGAAGAGGTCACCCTCTACGATCCGCAGCCGGTGATCTACAAGTGCACCTGCTCGCGCGAACGCTGTGGCGAAGTGCTGACCACGCTGCCGCAGGAAGAAGTGGATGAGATCATCGCGGAAGATGGCAAAATTGACATGCACTGCGACTATTGCGGCTCAAACTACGTGTTTGACGCAGTAGACATTGCCGCCATCCGCAGCCACTCCCATGAGAATAACGACCGACTGCACTGATTAATCGGGCGGCGTCTGCCGCCCCTTCTCGATTCCCCCAGCCTATCCCCATAATTTTTCAGACAAATTATCTTTTTTTACTTTCATAACATCTTTTAAACGTTCGAAACATGGCCTTAACGCGCCCTGAGTCGCATTTTTAGATCACTGCCCTTTTTCCCTTAACGCAGAAGAGTAAACTGCGCGCGATCGTGCAAACGCCCGGAAGCCAGGGGCAGATGCCCTGAATAGCCCGGTTATCTTTGCAGGCTGTCGTAACGACGCGCAGTAAACCGTCAGTGATTCACCGCACCCGATACAACAGCCGGTGGCACGATCCCAACCTATCTCTGCTTTGCAGAACAGACACCGATTTAAGGAGCAGTAAAATGCGCGTTAACGGCCTGACCTCGCAAGACCTTGCCGCTTTGGGCATCGTGGATACCACGGAAGTGGTTTACAACCCTGATTACGACACGCTATTTCAGGAAGAGACGCGCCCGGACCTCGAAGGTTTTGCTCGTGGCACCCTGACGCAGAGCGGCGCGATTGCAGTAGACACCGGGATTTTCACCGGGCGATCGCCAAAGGATAAGTACATTGTGCGTGACGACACCACGCGCGATACCCTGTGGTGGAACGACCAGGGCACCGGCAAAAACGACAATCAGCCTCTGTCACAGGAGACCTGGAACGCGCTGAAAAGCTGCGTTACCCGCCAGCTTTCCGGCAAGCGTCTGTTTGTGGTGGATGCCTTCTGCGGTGCCAATGCCGATTCACGTCTGAGCGTTCGTTTTGTCACCGAGGTGGCCTGGCAGGCGCACTTCGTGAAAAACATGTTTATTCAGCCTACAGACGCTGAGCTGGCCGACTTCACGCCTGATTTTGTGGTGATGAACGGGGCGAAATGCACCAATCCGGACTGGCAGGCGCAGGGTCTGCACTCGGAGAACTTTGTTGCCTTCAATCTGACGGAACGCATGCAGCTGATTGGCGGCACCTGGTACGGTGGCGAGATGAAGAAAGGTCTGTTCGCCATCATGAACTACCTGCTGCCGCTGAAAGGCATCGCCTCAATGCACTGTTCAGCTAACGTCGGTAAAGCAGGTGATGTGGCGGTCTTTTTCGGCCTCTCCGGCACCGGCAAAACCACACTTTCCACCGATCCTGACCGCCAGTTGATCGGCGATGATGAGCACGGCTGGGACGATGATGGCGTGTTTAACTTTGAAGGCGGTTGCTACGCTAAAACCATCAACCTTTCTGAGCAGGCTGAGCCGGAGATCTACCGCGCCATTCGCCGCAATGCGCTGCTGGAAAACGTGGTAGTGCGCGAAGATGGCAGTGTTGATTACGCCGACGGCAGCAAAACAGAGAACACCCGCGTCTCCTATCCGATTAATCACATCGACAATATCGTGCAGCCGGTCTCAAAAGCGGGCCACGCGAAGAAGGTGATTTTCCTGACCGCCGATGCGTTTGGCGTGCTGCCACCGGTTTCACGTCTGACGCCGGAGCAGACGCAGTATCATTTCCTGTCAGGCTTCACCGCCAAACTGGCTGGCACCGAGCGTGGCGTGACGGCACCGACCCCGACCTTCTCCGCCTGTTTTGGCGCGGCATTCCTGACGCTGCATCCGACGCAGTACGCTGAAGTGCTGGTGAAGCGGATGGAGGCGTCCGGTGCGCAGGCTTACCTGGTCAATACCGGCTGGAACGGCAGCGGCAAACGCATCTCACTGAAGAATACCCGCGCCATTATCAATGCAATCCTGGCGGGTGAGCTGGATGATGCACCGACAGAAACGCTGCCAATCTTTAACCTGCAGATGCCGGTTGCGCTGGGCGAGCTGGACAGTAACACGCTCGATCCGCGTCGTAGCTGGGAAAGTGAAGAGAAGTGGACCGCTGCCGCCGAAGGTCTGGCACAGCGCTTTATTGATAACTTCGACAAGTATACAGATAACGCCGCAGGTGCTGCGCTGGTGAAAGCCGGTCCGCAACGCTAAAAGAACCGGCGCGGCAGTGATGCTGCCGCGCCGCGTTTATCAGTTTGAGATGCTGTTACTGCCATTGTTGTGACTCAGCGCCATCGTTTCCACTAACGGCAACCAGGCACGAATACGCAAGCCCCCGCGTTCGCTCTCGCCAATCTCCAGCGAGCCCTGATGGGCATCAATAATCCGCTGTACAATCGCCAGACCGAGACCGGTTCCGCTGGTGCTGCGGGCGCTGTCGCCCCGCACAAACGGCTGGAACAGATGCGCCAGCTGATCCGGCTTGATGCCAGGTCCATCATCTTCCACCTGGAACCAGGCGCGATGCAGTTCCCGTCCGCTGCTGACCTTGATCCAGCCATTGCCGTATCGTGCGGCGTTGACCACCAGGTTAGCCAGCGCGCGCTTAATCGACAGCGGGTTGATATCCAGCATTAACTCTTCCGGCATCACCGCATTTTCGATTTCACGCTCGTAGCCACTTTCCGCCGCAACTACCTCACCCAGCACGCTGTTCAGATCGGCGCGCTCGGTCTGCATCTCCTGACCGGTGCGCAGGTAGTCGATGAACTGTTCGATGATGGCGTTGCACTCTTCGATATCTTTGTTAATCGATTCGGCCAGATAGCCATCCTGCTCGCTCATCATCTCGGTGGCGAGACGAATACGGGTCAGCGGCGTACGCAAATCGTGGCTGACGCCCGCCATTAACAGCGTGCGGTCATCCGCCAGCTGCTTCACCCCGGCCGCCATCTGATTAAAGGCACGCGTTACCGATCGCACTTCTGACGCGCCATACTCACGCAGCGGCGGCGGAATAATCCCGCGTCCCACCTGCAGAGCGGCGTGCTCCAGATCCACCAGGGGTCGGTTCTGAATGCGGATAAACAGCCAGGCACCGCCAATCGCCAGCAGCATAATCGCCAGGGTATAGCGGAACAGCGGCGAGAAGTCGCCCTGATGAATCTCTGTCAGCGGCACCCGCACCCAGATATCGGGCGACAGCCAGGTTTTCAGCCAGACCACCGGAGAGTTTTTGTTCACCTCAACCCGGACATCGGTCGGACCGCCGAGCTGCTGCCCCATCTGCTCGCTCAGGAACTCATAGTGCTGCGCCCAACGCAATCCGCTCTCCTCTGCTGCTGCATTGGTGTAGAGCGAGATCCCCAGTTCGCGGTAGATTTCCCGGCGAAACGCCGGGGGCACTTCCAGCTGCGTGCCATCTTCCAGCTGCAACCGGTCGGTCATCAGCATACGAACTTCGTAAGCGAGCACCTTATTGAACTGTTGCAGGCTGGGAAGAATGGCGAAGTTCAGCACCACCAGATAGGTCGTGACCAGGCTGACGAACAGCAGGGTAACGATCAGCAGCAGGGTGCGGGCAAACGAACTCCGTGGCGAGAAGCGCAGTCGCTTCATGCTTTACTGCCGTCCGGCACAAAGACATAGCCCAGACCCCAGACGGTCTGAATATAACGCGGATGCGCAGGATCCTCTTCCACCATGCGACGCAGGCGGGAGATCTGGACGTCGATCGAACGTTCCATGGCACTGTATTCACGGCCACGCGCCAGGTTCATCAGCTTGTCACGGGACAGCGGCTCACGCGGGTGGCTTACCAGCGCTTTCAGCACGGCAAACTCACCGCTGGTCAGCGGCATCGGCTCATCTTCACGGAACATCTCGCGGGTGCCGAGGTTAAGTTTGAATTTACCGAAGGCGATAATCGCCTCTTCCTGCGACGGTGCGCCTGGCAGTTCGTTGGCCTGACGGCGCAGCACCGCGCGGATACGCGCCAGCAGCTCACGCGGGTTGAAAGGCTTGGGAATGTAGTCGTCAGCGCCGATCTCCAGCCCCACGATACGGTCCACCTCTTCGCCCTTGGCGGTCACCATGATAATGGGCATCGGGTTGCTCTGACTGCGCAGACGACGGCAGATAGAGAGGCCATCTTCGCCCGGCAACATCAGATCGAGCACCATCAGATGAAAGGATTCACGGGTTAACAGACGATCCATCTGCTCGGCATTAGCGACACTGCGCACCTGAAAGCCCTGCTCGGTGAGATAGCGTTCAAGCAGTGCACGCAGACGCATATCATCATCGACGACCAGAATTTTGTAGTTCTCTTGCATTTTCAACTCCCAAAGGCGCTATTGCCTGAGCCAACATTGTTAAAAAAAGATGCCTTATAGTGACAGTCATTAATGGTTTATATTCTAGCCAAAATTGTTACAAAGCATATTAAACAGGAGCTTATATTTGAATTAAGGTGATTTCGGGCCTGTTTTAACCCATTTGCCCCTGCCCGGCCCCTGATACGGCAAATCTGAAAAAAAGGCCCTGTTTCTCTGTATCGCTGGCGTCAGAAGCGAGCCAGTTTTTAATCAATGAATCAATTCAGTGAGTTAGCAGATAATTTGACTTAATGATCAGCCATCATTGTAGATAAGCTCCAGATAATCTACCTCAACAGCGAAGCGGCAGCATAATATTCCAGTAAACCTGCGTAACGCCCCACGCTCCTCTCGGATTAGTTTCAGCGGTCCTCTCAGCAAGGCCAGTTTAAATTAAAGCCCTTTAAATCAATCAGTAAAGCCAACTTTTCGCCCCTCTCGTTTTGAACCAGACTGCTCTGGCAACATTCGATGTCTCAACGGGGAATACACAATGAAAAAAACAATTTTACTGCTGAGCGCGCTGGCATTAGGCAGCGTCAGCCCAGGTTATGCTGCCACAGCAACCGGTGAAGCCGCCGGTGCAGCAGCGACAACGACTGCAAAAGGTAACTCTGACGCCATCGGTGTGGGTGCAGTCGCAGCCCTGCTGGGCGTTGCGCTGGCCACCATGGGCGGCGGCGGCGGTGACGGTCACAGCACCGGCACCTCGACCACCACGGCGACTCACGCCGGAAAATAAGTTTAAGCATCTACTGGCTTCAGATTACTGGTTTGATTTTGAATCACAGCACCAACCCTTTCGCCGCCGGGGAAATCAACGTGGGTTTTTAGCCTTTAAAAACCCTTTCCCCGACTCTTTTTTGCCGCGCCCTCTTTGCCTTACACTGTCGCTCCTGAGATCACTGTGGCCGGTATAGCATGAAAACCCGACTTATTACCCGCGAAGGCTTCGATAAGCTGAAAGCGGAACTCGACTATTTATGGCGTGAAGAGCGACCGGAAGTGACGAAAAAAGTCACCTGGGCTGCCAGTCTTGGCGATCGCAGTGAAAATGCCGATTATCAGTACAACAAAAAACGGCTGCGTGAAATTGACCGCCGCGTTCGCTATCTGACCAAAAGTCTTGAACAGCTGCGTATTGTTGACTATTCCCCCCAGCAGGATGGCAAAGTCTTCTTTGGTGCCTGGGTAGAAATTGAAAACGATGAGGGCGACCTCAAACGCTTCCGCATTGTGGGCTACGATGAGATTTTTGGCCGCAAAGATTACATCTCAATCGACTCGCCGATGGCGCGGGCGCTGCTGAAAAAAGAGGTCGGCGATGCCGCCACCGTTGAGACGCCACTGGGTCCGGCACTGTGGTATGTCAACGCGATTGACTACCCGCAATAACGATTCAGATTATCGCTGAAAGCCGCCCGCGTCTCTGGCAATTTTGACCATCAATCCGTATAACTGTCGGCTATTTCTCAACCCGGAAAGCAAGACAGTCCTGATGATGAAAGTTCTGAGCCAGATAATTGCCAGTGAGCTACAGGCGCGACCAGAGCAGGTTGATGCCGCCGTTCGCCTGTTAGATGAAGGGAATACCGTGCCGTTTATCGCACGCTATCGTAAAGAGGTCACCGGCGGCCTGGATGATACCCAACTCCGCCAGCTGGAAACCCGCCTCAGCTATCTGCGTGAACTTGAAGAGCGACGCCAGTCGATTCTGAAGTCGATTGACGATCAGGGAAAACTGACTGACGACCTCGCCCGCGCCATCAATACCACCCTCAGCAAAACCGAGCTTGAAGACCTCTACCTGCCCTACAAACAGAAACGCCGCACGCGTGGACAGATCGCGATTGAAGCCGGTCTGGAACCGCTGGCGGACACACTGTGGCAGGATCCGTCGCACATCCCTGAGCAGCTGGCGGAGCAGTATGTCGATGCTGATAAAGGCGTCGCCGATGTCCGTGCCGCGCTGGATGGTGCCCGCTACATTCTGATGGAGCGTTTCGCCGAGGATGCCGCGCTGCTGGCCAAAGTGCGTAACTACCTGTGGAAAAATGCCCACCTGGTCTCACGCGTGGTGGAAGGCAAAGAGGAAGCGGGCGCGAAGTTCCGTGACTACTTTGATCATCATGAAGCGCTGAGCACCGTACCGTCGCATCGTGCGCTGGCAATGCTGCGTGGCCGCAACGAAGGCGTGCTGCAACTCTCGCTCAATGCCGATCCGCAGTTCGACGAAGCACCGCGTGAAAGCCACGGCGAAACCCTGATTGCTGAACACCTGAACCTGCGCCTCAATAACGCCCCTGCCGACAGCTGGCGTAAAGCCGTCGTGAGCTGGACGTGGCGCATCAAGGTGATGCTGCATCTGGAAACCGAACTGATGGGTACGGTGCGCGAACGCGCAGAAGATGAAGCGATTAACGTCTTTGCCCGCAACCTGCACGACCTGCTGATGGCAGCCCCGGCGGGCATGCGTGCCACCATGGGACTGGATCCCGGCCTGCGTACCGGCGTTAAGGTCGCTGTGGTCGATGCCACCGGCAAAGTCGTGGCGACCGATACCGTTTATCCGCACACCGGCCAGACCGCCAAAGCCGCTGCCGCTGTTGCCGCGCTCTGCATTAAGCATCAGGTCGAGCTGGTGGCGATTGGCAATGGCACTGCTTCCCGTGAAACCGAGCGTTTCTTCCTGGATCTGCAGCAGCAGTTCCCGCAGGTCACGGCACAGAAAGTGATTGTCAGCGAAGCTGGCGCATCGGTCTACTCAGCCTCTGAACTGGCGGCGCTGGAATTCCCGGATCTCGATGTTTCGCTGCGCGGCGCGGTGTCGATTGCCCGCCGTCTGCAGGATCCGCTGGCCGAGCTGGTGAAAATCGATCCGAAATCAATCGGTGTCGGCCAGTATCAGCATGATGTCAGCCAGAGCCAGCTGGCGAAGAAACTCGACGCTGTGGTCGAGGATTGCGTGAACGCCGTCGGCGTTGACCTGAATACCGCCTCGGTGCCGCTGCTGACCCGCGTCGCGGGCCTGACGCGCATGATGGCGCAGAACATTGTCGGCTGGCGTGATGAGAATGGCCGCTTCCAGAATCGCCAGCAGCTGCTGAAAGTGAGCCGTCTTGGGCCAAAAGCCTTTGAGCAGTGTGCGGGCTTCCTGCGCATTAACCACGGCGACAACCCGCTGGATGCTTCGACCGTCCACCCGGAAGCTTACCCGGTCGTGGAGCGAATTCTGGCCGCCACCGAGCAGGCACTGAGCGATCTGATGGGCAACGCGGGCAGCCTGCGTAATCTCAGCGCCCGCGATTTCATTGATGAACGTTTTGGTCTGCCGACCGTTACCGACATCATGAAAGAGCTGGAGAAGCCGGGCCGCGATCCCCGTCCTGAGTTCAAAACCGCGCAGTTCGCGGAAGGCGTGGAAACGCTGAACGATCTGACGCCGGGCATGATCCTCGAAGGTGCTGTCACCAACGTCACTAACTTCGGTGCGTTTGTGGATATCGGCGTGCATCAGGATGGCCTGGTCCATATCTCGTCGCTTTCTGACCGCTTTGTGGAAGATCCACATCAGGTGGTGAAAGCGGGTGATATCGTCAAAGTGAAAGTGATGGAAGTCGATCTCCAGCGTAAACGTATTGCCCTGACCATGCGTCTTGATGAGCAGCCAGGCGAAGGCAATGCACGTGGCGGCGCGAAGCATGCCGCCCCACGCGAAGAGAAACGTCCGGCCGCCGGTAAAGGCCGTCCACGTCCGGTCAGCACGTCTGCGGGTAACAGCGCGATGGGTGATGCACTGGCCGCGGCATTCGGTAAAAAACGCTAAGCTTTTCAGGGGGCCATCATCTGGCCCCCTTTCACACCCTTCTCCCCGGTTGAAAATCCCCGCCATCGCGCTACGCTGAAAAGACGCCTGTCATAAAAACAACACCTGCTGTGGCACCCAATTCACAATGGAAACGATCACCGATCTGATTGAGAAGATTTATGCTGGCACATTCCCGGAGGCGACCTTTGCGCGCCTGCAGGCTGACATCGCTACCGCCCGCGAGGCGATTAAGCTGCCCCGTAAGGCACACTGGGATGAACAGGATGTGGTGCTGATCACCTACGCCGATCAGTTTCGTGAAGCCGGTAAACCCACGCTCAGCACCTTTTCCCGTTTCTATCAGCAGCATCTGCATTCCACGTTTCCGCTGGTCCACCTGCTGCCCTTTTTCCCCTGGTCGTCCGATGACGGCTTTTCGGTGATTGATTACCACCAGGTCGATCCGCAGTGCGGCGACTGGCAGGACATTGCGCGCCTGCATCAGGAAACCCGGCTGATGTTTGACTTCGTCTGCAACCACATGTCGTCGCAGAGCGCCTGGTTCCGCCACTTTCTGGCGCAGGATCCTGGCTGGGACGATTTCTTTATCAGCATGCCGCCCGCCACCGATCTCAGTGCCGTCACGCGACCGCGCACCTCGCCGCTGCTGACGCCGTTTAAGATGGCCGATGGCGATACCCGCTTTATCTGGACCACCTTCAGCGCCGACCAGATCGACCTTAATTTTGCCAATCCTGAGGTGTTGCTGCGCATGGTCAACGTGCTGCTCGACTACCTGATCCGTGGCGCTGACTATGTACGTCTCGATGCGGTCGGCTATATGTGGAAAACGCCCGGCACGCGCTGTATTCATCTGGAAAAAACCCATCAGCTGGTGAAGCTGTTTCGCGCCATTGCCGACCATGTCGCGCCTGGGACGGTGATTATCACCGAAACCAACGTGCCGCATCAGGACAACATCAGTTATCTGGGCAACGGGCACGATGAGGCGCAGATGGTCTATCAGTTTTCACTGCCGCCGCTGGTCCTGCACGCCATTCATACCGGATCGGCGCGCGCGCTGCGGCAGTGGGCCAGTTCGCTGGATCTCAGCAGCAACGACACCACCTTCTTCAATTTTCTGGCATCCCACGATGGTATCGGGCTGAATCCGGCACGCGGCATTTTGTCGGAGGTGGAGATTGTGGCGCTGGTGCGCGATCTGGCGCTGGAAGGCGCGCTGGTCTCCTATAAAAACAACCCCGACGGCACCACCAGCCCCTATGAAATCAACGTCACCTATCTGGATGCGTTAAATAGCGAAGCTGACGATGACGCCACGCGGCTGAAACGCTTTTTGCTGGCCCATGCGATTCTGCTGGTCTTTCCTGGCGTGCCGGCTATCTATATCCAGAGCATTCTGGGCGGCCGTAACCATTATGATGGCGTACGCGCAGCCGGGCACAACCGGGCGATTAATCGGCAGAAGTATGATTTGCAGCAGATTGAGGCGGCGCTGGCGGGCGATGACTGGCTGCGTCAGCAGGTTTATACCCGTCTTGGCCAGCTGATTCAGTTACGACGTCGCCAGCCTGCGTTTCATCCTGATAATCCGATGACGATCTATGACAGCGAAAATGCCGTGCTGGTGCTCAGCCGTCATCAGCCAGAGAGCGGCGACGGACTGCTGTGCGTGTTTAATCTCAGTGGACGGTCAGTGATGACGCAACTGCCGGTGGCGCATACGTTGCAGGATGTGGTGAGCGGAGAGAAAATTGATGGCACCCAGCCGGTTAAGCTGGATGCCTGGCAGTTCATGTGGCTACGTTAATTACTTGTAGACTTCAGCGGTGGCGCTGAATTTACCGTGTTCGCGACCGGCGATCACCAGGTAATATTTACCGCCTTTTTCGTCAGCGAGCTTAGACAGCACTTTTTTAGCATCCATTGGCGAGGTGGTTTCCGCCGTGGTGTTAACGGTGCCAATCTTCTGCAGGTTCATTGTCTTAACTTCTTCTTTGGTGACTTCTTTCGCTGCCATAGCAGAAAATGAAATCGCGCCCATCATCATTGAAGCCACAACCCATTTAAAAACCTTCATTATGTTTACCCTCATTCATGATCCATTGTGAGATGTAAGCAGCCGCTAAACGCGTAAGGCAGTATGGAACGGCATAGTCATTTCCGTGACTAATCACATAAAATTGCAGCGGCCTTGCTCACAGAGAGAAGTATTGCTGCTGTCAGCGATTTTGCCAATATAAAGCAGCACTATCCTGATAAATTACTGATAAAGTTAACAATATGCTGACAGAAGTTGTCAGGATGGGAAATAAAAGGTGCATGCGCTGCTTTTTCGATAACCACCGAAGGCGAATCTGGCAACATTTCATCTATCTCAGCGGCTATCCGGCGCGGCACCAGTCCATCCAGCGCCCCGTAGAGTCGCAGGAACGGCAGCCTGATCTGCGGTAGCGCGTCGCGCAGATCGACCTGGCGCAGAATCTCCAGACCGCCATCCAGTACCGCCACCTCCGGCATCGGTTGTGACAGCACCACCTCTTTCAGCTGTCGAGCATCGGCACGCGCGGTTTCAGTGCCCAGCGTCTGCAGCGCCAGAAAGCGCTCTACCGTGCGCTGAAAATCGTTGCTGAGCATCTGCTGAAAGTTCTGCAGCGTCTCCGGTTTAATGCCGGGCCAGCGCTCTGTGGCGGTGAAACAGGGCGACGACGCCACGGTAATCAGTGCAGCCAGCTTTTCTGGCGCTGTCAGCGCCAGCTGCGTTGCCACCAGTCCGCCCAGCGACCAGCCCACGACTATCGCCTGCGGTGGCAGCAAAGGCAGTAGCTCTTCTGCCATCTGCGCCAGCGTCAGTGCACCAAAATCACCGCTCCGGCCATAACCCGGCAGATCGACCAGATGCAGGCGATAGTGCGGGCTGAGTCGCGGAATAATGCTTTGCCAGACTTCGGCATTCAGTCCCCATCCGTGCAGCAGCACAAGATCGCGTTTTCCTTCCCCGCAGGTGTGCCAGTAGAGCGACGTCATCAGTTACTATCCCGAAATTGATAAGGAGATCGCTATGCTAGCAATGCCCGCCCTGTGTTGGCTATGCCGGATGCCGTTACGGATAGCCCGGCACGGCATCTGCAGTTTATGCCTGCGCGGATTACCGCCGTTGCCATTGCTCTGCCCACGCTGCGGATTACCGGCAGGCTCAGCAAAGGTCGCCTGTGGTCGCTGCCAGCTTAAACCGCCTGCCTGGCAGGCGCTGGTCTGCGTCAATGACTACTGTCCGCCGTTCAGCCGGTGGGTTAATCAGCTGAAGTTTTCTCACATAACCGCACTCAGGGTGATGCTGGCGCGGCTGCTTTTGCTAAGCTGGCTGAATGTTTACCGGCGTGGCACGGTGCCGCGTCCCGATCTGCTGCTGCCGGTTCCGCTGCACCGGCGGCGACGCTGGCAGCGCGGCTTCAATCAGACGGTACTGCTGGCCGCTCCGCTGGCGCACTGGCTGGGATGTGAATGGCGTGAAGGTGTTTCCCGCAGGCGCAGGGGCGCATTACAGCATCAGCTCAGCGCCCGGCAGCGCCGCACCAACTTACGCGGTGCCTTCCGCCTTGAAATGGCGGTGCAGGGACGCCATATCGCCCTGCTGGATGACGTCATTACGACCGGCAGTACCGTAGATGAAATCAGTCGTCTGTTACTGGCGCAGGGTGCCGCCAGCGTGCAGGTCTGGTGCCTGTGCCGTACCTTGTAGAGCGTCATTGATGGGCGTATTATAACCAACTAAATTAGTCAACTATTGAGCAATCGACATGATCCGAATTACTGACTCTGCCCAGGAACATTTTTCTAAACTGCTATCCAAACAAGAAGATGGCACCCAGATTCGCGTATTCGTGATTAACCCGGGTACGCCAACAGCCGAGTGTGGCGTCTCTTACTGTCCGCCCGATGCAGTTGAAGCTACTGACACCGAACTGAAGTTCGAAAAGCTCTCTGCCTACGTTGATGAGCTGAGCAAGCCGTATCTGGAAGATGCCGAAATCGACTTCGTTACCGACAATCTCGGTTCACAGCTGACGCTGAAAGCGCCGAATGCCAAAATGCGTAAAGTCTCTGATGATGCGCCCATGGTTGAGCGCGTTGAGTATCTGCTGCAGGCGCAGATCAACCCACAGCTGGCTGGCCACGGCGGTCGCGTGTCGCTGATGGAGATCACCGATGAAGGTTACGCCATCCTGCAGTTTGGCGGCGGCTGTAACGGCTGTTCGATGATCGACGTGACCCTGAAAGATGGTATTGAGAAAGAGCTGCTGGCCGCCTTCCCGGAACTGAAAGGCGTGCGCGATATTACCGAGCATCAGCGCGGCGAACACTCGTTCTACTGATGATAAAGCGCGGCAGCCCGGCTGCCGCGCCCTTCTTACTTCTCTTTCTTTCCTGACTGACGCTGCTGACTCACGACCTTCAGTAACGCATTCACTTCCTTGTCCGCAAAAATCTCCTCCAGCGTTTTGCTCAGCTTGCGTCGCCAGTTAGGGTACTGATCCACCGTACCCGGCACGTTAACCGGCGTGGTCATTCCGAGCCAGTCCTCCGGTTGTAGCCCCAGCAGCGCACTGTCGGTATCCGCCAGGAAGCGATGGATCGCCCGGTTCAGCGCAGGCGTCATAGCCAGCTTCTCCGCCTTCTTCTGGCTGCGAGCCGGTAAGGCACCCGCCTGATGCAGCGCATCCAGCAGCGCCTGCTTCTGTGCGGCACGCTGCTCATGTAACGCTTTTACCGCATCGCCCGGATAAAGACCCAGCTTCTCGCCCAGTTCCAGATCGCCCTGCTCCCAGAAGCCGGTCAGCGTCGGCAGATCATGGGTACTGGCGCTGGCGATAGACTGACGTGGATAGTCTTCAGGGGCGCGATAGCGCTCATCTTTCTCCTGCTCAAACCACAGCACCTTCCATGAAAAGACGCCGCTTTTACGCAGCAGGCTGACGATCTCCTGAGGCACGGTGCCAAGGTCTTCGCCAATCACCATACAGCGCAGCCGGTGGCTCTCCAGCGCCAGAATAGCCAGCAGATCGTTGACCGGATAGGCCACATAAGCACCTTTATCCGCCGTCTCTCCGGTTGGCACCCACCACAGACGCAGCAGCGACATCACATGGTCGATACGCAGCGCGCCACAGTCACGCATATTGGCGCGCAGCATGTCGATAAATGGCTGATAGGCGCGCGCCTGCATCACATGCGGATCCATCGGCGGTAAGCCCCAGTTTTGTCCCAGCGGTCCCAGACGGTCAGGCGGTGCGCCCACCGAGGCCTTGAGGCGATAAAGCTCCGGGTCGTGCCAGGTCTCCGCACTGCCTTCCGCCACGCCCACCGCCAGGTCACGGTAGAGACCGACGCTCATGCCCAGCGCCTGACTGTGCGCCCAGCAGCCTGAGAACTGCTGCTGCGCCAGCCATTGCAGCCACTGCCAGAAGGCGATCTCCTGTTCTTGCTGTTCACACCACTGCTGCACTTCCGGCGACTGACTGTTGCGCCACGCCTCTGGCCAGGCAGGCCAGCCGCCCTGCTGCGACTTGTCTGCCTGCCGCTCCAGCTGTATGCCATCGTAGGCAGCCTGATAGCGCAGGCTGTCACCGCCGTCACGCACAAAAGCAGCAAAGGAGAGAGGCTCTTCGCTCTGGCTGTCACGCGCCTGAAAGTGTGTCCAGGCATGGCGCAGCGCCGCCAGCTTCAGCGCCATCACGGCTTCGTAGTCAACCTGCTCCGCCTCACGTGCTTTGGTCAGCGCCTTCTGTGTTTTCGCGCTTTTCCACCATTTCTGCGCCGCCGCGCTTTGCTGAAAATCGGTCACCTGACTGACGTCGATATAGATTAAGTTCAGCCAGCGGCGCGATGACGGACTATACGGGCTGGCAAAACCGGCGCTGGCGGGATAGAGCGCATGCAGCGGATTCAGCCCGACGAAATCGCCGCCGCGTTCAGCCAGCTGCACCAGCAGTTGATCGAGATCGCCGAAGTCGCCGATGCCCCAGTTCTGTTCAGAGCGCACGGTATAAAGCTGAACCAGTGCACCCCAGCGTTTTTCTCCGGCCTCCAGCGCCGGAGGCAGATAGCAGCGGCGCGGTGCGACGATAACCCGCGTCTGCCAGCTTTTCTTTCCTTTAGTGAGCGTCAGCTGGTGATAACCCTGGGTCAACGGTCCCGGCAGCGTAAAAGGCTCCCCGGCGGTTAACTCACCGCTGTGCTGTTTGCCCTTTTCAGTCTGCAATTGCCAGCTGTAAGTGCCACTGCCCTGAGCCGTCAGCTGTCGCTTACTGCTGCCGCTGAACACCGCGACCGGCGGCAGCGGGGATTTACTGGCCTTCTGCGGTTCTGCCATCACCGCCAGCAGTGCGCGTTTGGTCTCATCGCTGACAGCCTCTTTCCTGCCGTTGACGTCGATGTAATCCAGTGAAATGCCTGCGGCACGGGCGGCCTGATCGAGGGAATTTTGCTTCATTGCTGCTCCTTAGCGCGGTGCCTGCCAGATACGTTGCTGATAGTCACGAATGGAACGGTCCGAACTGAACATGCCGGTTCGTGCCGTATTGAGGATGGCGGCGCGGGTCCAGCCTTCGGGGTCACGCCATAGCGCTTCCACCCGTTGCTGCGCCTCGATATAGGCCTGGAAATCGGCCAGCACCAGCCAGGGATCGCCGTGTTTCGTCAGGCTCTCCAGCATCAGGTCAAAGGCGTGCTTATCCCCGTCGCTGAATTTGCCCTTCTCCAGCGATTTCAGTAAATCGTCCAGCGGCTTGTTCTGCTTACGCACCTTTTTCGGGTTGTAGCCTTTTGCCTTGAGCGCCTTCACCTCATCCACGGTGTGACCGAAGATAAAGATGTTCTCCTCGCCCACCTGTTCGGCAATTTCGACATTAGCTCCATCCAGCGTGCCAATCGTCAGCGCACCGTTCAGCGCCAGCTTCATGTTGCCGGTGCCGGAGGCTTCATAACCGGCGGTGGAGATCTGCTCAGAGAGATCCGCTGCCGGGATCATCTGCTCGGCCACGGTGATACGGTAGTCGGGGATAAACACCACTTTGAGTCTGTCGCCAACCCGCGGATCGTTGTTCACCACCTCCGCCACTTTGTTAATGGCGTAGATGATATTTTTGGCGAGGTAGTAACCCGGCGCGGCCTTAGCCCCGAACAGGAATACCCGTGGTGTAAAGGTGACATCTTCCGGTTTATTACAGAGCGTCTGATAGCAGTAGAGGATATGCAGCAGGCTGAGATGCTGGCGCTTGTACTCATGCAGACGCTTGATCTGCACATCGAACAGCGCAGCCGGATTCACGATGATGCCGGTGTGCCGCGCGATATACTCTGTAAGCTGCGCTTTGTTCTGCTGTTTGATGCTGCGATAGCGCTGACGAAACGCCTGATCGTCGGCATAAGCCTCCAGACCGATCAATGCATCAAGGTTATTGGCCCACTCGGTTTTCAGCGTCTCATCAATCAGACCGGCCAGCGCCGGGTTACACTGCTTCAGCCAGCGACGCGGCGTAATGCCGTTGGTGACGTTATGGAATTTTTGCGGCCAGAGCTGGTGATACTCCGGGAAGAGATCGCTGACCACCAGACGGGAGTGCAGCGCCGCCACGCCGTTGACCGCAAAGCCGCTGACGACGCAGAGATTGGCCATCCGCACCTGACCGTCAGCCACCACCGCCAGCTTGTGCCACATCGCTTTGTCATCCGGCCAGCGCTGCTTCACCTGCTTCTTCAGTCGCTGATTAATCTCTTTAATAATCAGCATGTGGCGCGGCAACAGGCTGCGCATCAGCTTCTCATCCCAACGCTCCAGCGCCTCCGGCATCAGCGTGTGGTTGGTGTAAGCAAACAACCGGCTGGTGATCTGCCATGCTTCATCCCAGCTCAGCTGATGCTCATCCAGCAGCACGCGCAGCATCTCCGGAATGGCAATGGTCGGATGGGTATCATTGAGCTGGATCACTTCGAAATCCGGCAGGCTGTGAATGCTGCGCCCCGCCAGATGGTGACGGCGCAGAATATCGGCCACCGCACAGGCGCACTGGAAATATTGCTGCATCAGGCGCAGCCGCTTGCCAGCCTGATGGTTGTCATTGGGATAAAGAACCTTGGTGAGCTTTGCCGCTTCGATACCGGGCTGCTCCGCCTGCAGGAAGTGGCCGTCATTAAAGGCGGTGAGATCAAACGGATGCGCGCTCACTGCCTGCCACAGGCGCAGCGGCAGCGTCACGCCGTTGCGGTAGCCGGTGACCGGCAAATCCCAGGCCTCACCGCGCAGCGTAAAATCGGGATGCCAGCGTACACCGCCGTTTTCCAGTTTTTCTACCCGACCGCCCATCGCGACGTCAACATCCAGCGCCGCGTTGTGACGGAACCAGGGATAGCGTTCGCGCTGCCAGTCATCGGGCGCTTCAATCTGCTTACCCTCGTCAAAAGACTGGCGGAACAGGCCGTACTGGTAATTCAGTCCATGGCCGGTGGCGGACTGCCCTACCGTTGCCATTGAATCCATGTAGCAGGCGGCCAGCCGTCCCAGCCCGCCGTTGCCGAGCGCCGGATCGACCTCCTGCTCCAGCAGTTCGGTTAAATCGAGCTGCTGCTCAGCCAGCGCCGCTTTAACCTCGTCATACCAGCCGAGATTCAGCAGGTTGTTGCCGGTCAGACGGCCTATCAGAAACTCCATCGACAGATAATTAACGTGACGCTGCTGCACCGCCGGACGCGGTGCCGGTTGGGCGGCCAGCAGTTCGGCCAGCGCCGCGCTCACCGCCTGCCACGCCTGGTGCGGGGTCATCTGCTGTGCGGAGAGGAGACTTAACTGCTGCCACTGGCGGGTCAATGCGGCGTTAAAACGGGCTTTATTAAATTTTTGCTGCGGCATATCACTCCCTTCTGTTACGCAATGAGGTGAAGCAAAAATAGAAAGCGCACGGGCTGGCAACCGGGTGCCAGCAACCGTTAAGTAAAGACGTGAGTGAGGAAAAAAGCGACAGCAATCAAAGAAAAACGCCAGCCGGGCGGCTGGCGTAGCAGGAATCAGCAGAGTTCGAGGTGAACCTCATGCTGCTCAATCACTTTCATAACGCTGGCGGGCGGCATTTTGTCGGTGTAGAGATAGTCCAGCAGACTCATGTTACCCAGGTTAACCATGGCGTTACGGCCAAACTTCGAGTGATCCACCACCAGCATCACGCAGCGTGAATTTTCAATGATGGCACGCTTGGTGCGGACTTCGTGATAGTCGAACTCCAGCAGCGATCCATCCATATCGATGCCGCTGATCCCCAGGATGCCGTAATCGAGCCGGAACTGGGAAATAAAGTCGAGCGTCGCTTCCCCCATCACCGCGCCATCGCGGGTCCGTACTTCACCGCCTGCGATGATCACCCGGAAGTCGGGTTTGCCCATTAACAGCATCGCCACGTTAAGATTGTTGGTCACCACACGTAAATCGCTGTGGTTGAGCAGCGCGTGCGCCACCGCTTCCGGCGTGGTGCCGATGTCGATAAACAGCGTGGCCCCATCCGGGATCTGGCTGGCAACACGCTGCGCAATCCGCGCTTTTTCCGCTGACCACATCATTTTACGATCGTGCCAGGCGGTATTCTCAGAGCTGGAAGGAAGCGCCGCGCCGCCGTGGTGACGCTGAATTTTGTTCTGATCGGCCAGATCGTTGAGATCGCGACGAATGGTTTGCGGGCTGACCTCAAAGTGATCCACCAGCTCCTCAGTACTGACATATCCCTGACGACGGACTAAATCGATAATCGCATCATGACGTTGCGTCTGCTTCACGTTCCTCTCCTGTTAACCCGCTTATATCCTGTCTAACGACGCGTGACGTGACGCGTATCCACCAGCGCCATCGCCAGCCCGACGACCAGACCGGCGACGTGCGCCGCGTTAGCAATCGCCAGACCAAAGACGCCGAACCAGCCAATCACCAGCCAGACCAGCGCAAATCCGATCAATCCCCTTTCAAGATAGACGCCGCTGTCAGGATCGCGCTCACCGCGCAGCCAGCAGTAACCCATCAGCGCATACACCACGCCAGACAGACCGCCAAACCAGATGCCGCTGAACTTCGCCTGCAGCCAGCCGCTGAGCAGCGCCGAAATCAGCATAATCACGAACAGTTTGCCGCTGCCAAGGCGCTTTTCGACCGCGCCGCCGAGATACCACCACCACATCAGATTAAACAGGATGTGCAGCAGTGAAAAGTGCAGCAGCGCATGGCTGAACCAGCGCCAGACCTGCAGATGCTGGTCGGCATCCGGCCAGGAGAGCCAGGCCATCACGGTCTGATCGCCCATCACCTGCATCAGAATAAACACAGCGATACAGAGCACCATCAGGGACATGGTCAGCGGACCGGCCCGCTCGCGGATATTCGCCCAGATGTTGCTACGCTCATAGCGCAGACCGCTGTCAGTCTTGCCGCTGTGCCAGCTGGCAGCCTGATAACGCGGATGGTTAGGGTCGTGCAAAAACTGCTGAAGTTCGTTTTCGACCACTGAGATCTTGCTCTCGTCATCCAGCATGATGACGTAGTGATTTTCATGCTCGATGCGCAGCGTGATGCCCTGCGTCGCCATGTAGTCCACAAACGCCTGCGCCATGCGTGGCTGATTAAACTGGGTAATGCGCATCATTAACTCTCCATGTGACGGGCTGCAATTTATTCACTGCCGAGGGCAACCTGCTGAGGAAAAGCGGCACGCCAGGCATCAAAGCCGCCATCAATGCTGTAGGCCGCGCTGAAACCCTGTCCCAGCAGATATTGCGCCGCGCTTTTGCTGCTGTTGCCGTGATAGCACATTACCAGTACCGGCAGGCTGTGGTCTGCGCCACTGACAAAGTCGCTGAGGTTGGTGTTGGTCAGATGCAGCGCGCCTGCCGCATGGCCCAGGGCATAACTTTGCGGATCGCGGATATCCACCAGCAGTGCACCCTCGGCCAGATGCGCCTGCGCCTGCTGCACGTTAATACATTCGAACATTTCCATGGAATCTCTCATAACAGCGTCGTCGTAATGCTGCGTAGTGTAACCCGAGAATCCACGCCGATAACCTGACAATCGTTACGGCTATCTGTTTTTTTGGTGGGCAGAATGTTAGCTATATCACGCAAAAATGTTTTTACCCGGTTAAAAGCTGGCGTCAATGTTGGTTTGCGATTATGATTATGCTCGAAAACGAACATTAATGAACTATTCCGAACATCGGAGGAGATGACGTGGAAACCAAAGACCTGATCGTGATCGGCGGCGGCATCAACGGTGCCGGCATTGCAGCAGACGCTGCAGGACGCGGACTGTCGGTGTTAATGCTGGAGGCGCGGGATCTGGCTTGCGCGACCTCCTCTGCCAGTTCAAAACTGATTCACGGCGGCCTGCGCTACCTTGAACATTACGAATTCCGTCTGGTCAGTGAAGCACTGGCCGAGCGCGAAGTCCTGCTGAAAATGGCCCCGCATCTGGCGTTCCCGATGCGCTTCCGTCTGCCGCACCGTCCGCACCTGCGTCCGGCATGGATGATCCGCACCGGCCTGTTTATGTATGACCATCTCGGCAAGCGTACCAGCCTGCCAGGCAGTAAAAGTCTGCGGTTTGGCGCAGATTCGGCCCTGAAGCCGGAGATTACGCGCGGATTCGAATATTCTGACTGCTGGGTCGATGATGCCCGCATGGTAGTACTGAATGCGCAGGAAGTGGTGAAGCGTGGCGGTGAAGTCCGTACCCGCACCCGTGTAACCCGTGCCTGGCGCGAAGGTGGCTTGTGGAAGGTTGAAGCGGAAGATGTCGATACCGGCAAAACCTTTACCTGGCAGGCGAAAGGCCTGGTCAACGCTGCTGGCCCATGGGTTAAGCAGCTGTTTGATGACAGCCTGAAGCTGAAATCGCCTTACGGTATCCGCCTGATCAAAGGCAGCCACATCGTGGTGCCGCGCGTTCATACCGAGAAGCAGGCTTATATTCTGCAGAACGAAGATAACCGTATCGTGTTTGTCATCCCGTGGATGGATGAGTTCTCCATCATCGGCACCACCGATGTGGAGTACAAAGGCGATCCTAAAAACGTCAATATCGACGACAACGAGACCGAATACCTGCTGAAAGTGTTCAACGGGCACTTTAAAAAGCAGCTGACCGCTGACGATATCGTCTGGTCTTACTCTGGTGTGCGTCCGCTGTGTGATGATGAATCCGATTCACCGCAGGCGATCACCCGTGACTACACGCTGGACGTACGCGACGATAATGGTCAGGCACCGCTGCTTTCCGTATTCGGCGGCAAGCTGACCACTTATCGTAAGCTGGCGGAACATGCGCTGGAAAAACTGGTGAAGTACTACCCGAACGCCGGTCCGGCCTGGACCAAAAACTGCGTGTTGCCGGGCGGCAATATCTCCGGCACCCGTGAGGATTATGCAGCCAGTCTGCGTCGTCGTTATCCGTTCATCAGCGAAAACATGGCGCGTCATTTCTCGCGCACTTATGGCAGCAGTACGGAAACCCTGCTGGCTGGCGCGAAAAGTCTGGATGACCTGGGTGAGAACTTCGGACACGAGTTCTACGAAGCCGAACTGCGCTACCTGGTGCAGCATGAGTGGGTGCGTGAACTGGATGATGCTATCTGGCGTCGTACCAAACAGGGTATGTGGCTGACCAAAGAGCAGCAGGCTCGCGTTGCCGAGTGGCTGGCAGCGAAAGCAAAACCCGTTCTGTCACTGGCCTCCTGAGCAGAGACTTAAAATACAGAAAGCAGGCTTCGGCCTGCTTCTTTTATGGCATATTCACCGGATAAACGTTCAGAATCCTCACGCTCCAGGATTAACGCTAGCTGAATATTAAGCATGGCTGAATATTTATATTGATAATTAATTACGACCAGCAATATTCACCACTGTAACTTTTATGTCATCTTTCTCAGTCTACACTTAACCCTTCGCTTATCTCTCTCCCCCCCTTTCTCTATCGTTACCTTAAATCTAACGTTCAGTTTTTTTGCTTAATTGAACGATGCATTAAGAAAGCTCAGACTTCCCTCAGCATAAACGAAGCAACAGCGATTCTAATCAGGAGGTTGAAATGAACACAGGCCAAACGCCTGCCCGGGAGTGGAACACACGCCGCAGTGAAAAAGCGCGCCGTATAGCTTCCTTTCCCCTTAATGGCAAAGTCATTCCTTCAGAAAGAGCTACCGAAGCACTGGAAACACTCATTGCACCAGGCGACCGCGTGGTGCTTGAAGGGAATAACCAGAAACAGGCTGACTTCTTATCCCGCACGCTGGCAGCGGTGAATCCGGCAAAGATTCACGACCTGCATATGATTATGCCCAGCGTCGGCCGCAGTGAGCATCTCGATATTTTTGAAAAAGGCATCGCCCGCAAACTCGACTTCTCTTTTTCCGGTCCGCAAAGTCTGCGCATGTCTCAGCTGTTACAGGATGGCCAGCTGGAAATCGGCGCTATCCATACCTATATCGAACTCTATTCCCGCCTCTATGTTGATCTCAGCCCGAATGTGGCGTTGATTGCCGGTTACAAAGCTGACCGCAAAGGCAACCTCTATACCGGCCCGAGTACCGAAGATACCCCGGCACTGGTGGAAGCCGCCGCGTTTCGTGACGGTATCGTGATAGCCCAGGTCAATGAACTGGTCGATGACGAAACCGACCTGCCTCGCGTCGATATCCCCGGCTCCTGGATTGACTACGTCGTCGTCGCAGACAAACCGTTCTTTATCGAACCGCTGTTTACCCGCGATCCGCGCCTGATTAAACAGGAACATATCCTGATGGCGATGATGGCGATTAAAGGCATCTATGCCGAACACCAGGTGCAGTCGCTGAACCACGGTATCGGTTTTAATACCGCCGCGATTGAACTGCTGCTGCCAACCTACGGCGAGCAGCTCGGCCTGAAAGGCAAAATCTGTAAGCACTGGACGCTGAACCCGCATCCGACGCTGATCCCGGCGATTGAGAGCGGCTGGGTCGAGAGTGTGCACTGCTTCGGCGGTGAGCTGGGGATGGAAGAGTATATCCGCGCCCGTCCCGACATCTTCTTTACCGGCAGCGACGGCTCAATGCGCTCTAACCGCGCCTTCTGTCAGCTGGCCGGCCAGTACGCGGTTGATATGTTTATCGGTGCCACCCTGCAGGTTGATGGTCTGGCCAACTCCTCTACCGTGACGCGTGGTCGTCTTTCAGGTTTCGGCGGCGCACCTAACATGGGTCACGATCCCCATGGCCGTCGTCACGCAACGCCCGCCTGGCTGAACATGATCACCGAGCCAGACCCGATGCAGCGCGGTAAAAAACTGGTGGTGCAGATGGTCGAAACCTTCCAGGCAGGCGCGAAACCAACCTTCGTTGAAACCCTGGATGCGGTTGAGGTCGCCAAAACCTCCGGTATGCCGCTGGCACCGGTCATGATTTACGGCGATGACGTGACCCATGTGCTGACTGAGGAAGGCATCGCCTATCTCTATCGCGCAGAAAGTCTTGAAGAGCGTCGCGCTATGGTCGCTGCCGTTGCGGGCATTACCGACATCGGCCAGGGTGTGGATGCGGCACGCGTCGCAGCCCTGCGTAAAAGCGGCAAAGTGGTCTACCCGGAAGATATGGGTATCCGCCGCTCTGACGCCACGCGTTCACTGCTGGCAGCGGGCAGCGTCGCTGACCTGGTTGAATGGTCAGATGGCCTGTACAACCCACCTGCTAAATTCCGGAGCTGGTAAATGAAACTCCTGTCACAGACTCAAGCCGAGGCGCAGTCCAGCCAGCTGGCGACGATGGCGCGCGATTGTCTGATCGATGAAGCACGCCTGAGCCCTAAGCCGGGTCTGGTCGACAGTCGGGGAAACGGCGCGCATCAGGATCTGACGCTGGCGCTAATGGAGCGTTCCGCTCACAGCCTGATGCCAGCTTTTCTGGCGCTGGCCCGTCACAGCTGGCTGCGTCCCGCTGATATCGCCCTGCGCGAAACGGTAGGCCGCCTGGGCCGTGACGGTGAGCAGCAGATGATGGCGGCAACCGGCGGCGTTAACACCCATCGAGGCGCAATCTGGGCGCTGGGCTTGCTGGTGAGTGCCGCGGCCATGCACGGTGGCGCTGCCAGTGCCGACCAGCTGACCCGCACCGCCGCCGCACTGGCCAGCCTGCCCGACCGGGCTGCGCCAAAGCTGTTCAGCAAAGGGTTAAAAGCAATGCACCGCTATCAGGTGCCCGGCGCACGCGAAGAGGCGCAACAGGCGTTTCCTCACGTGATGAAGCTGGCGCTGCCGCAGCTGCTGACCAGCCGGGCGGTGGGTGCCAGTGAAAGTGAAGCCCGTCTTGATGCGCTGATGGCGATCATGACCTCGCTCAGCGATACCTGCGTGCTGTCACGTGCGGGTATGACCGGACTAGACGCCATGCAGCAGGGCGCACGCGCCGTACTGCTGGCGGGAGGCTGCCGCACAGCTGCAGGTCAGGTGGCGCTGTCGCAGCTTGACCGGCGCATGCTGGCGCTCAATGCTTCGCCTGGCGGGGCCGCCGATTTGCTGGCCGCGACGCTGTTTATTGATCGGGTCTGCTCGCCTGAACATTCTTATTTTTAGAGGCCATTATGGAACACATCACATTATCTTTACCTGCTAACCGCCTGCTCAATGGCAGAGCGCTGGCCGGGGTCGTTGGTTCCGGTGATATGGAAGTGCTGTACACCGCAACTGAAGGCCAGACACTGAACATCGATATCACCACCTCACTGGATAACAGCGACGCTCGCTGGAAGGCGCTGTTTGACCGCCTGAACTTAATTAACGGCCTGCCCGCAGGAAAGCTGATTATTCACGATTTCGGCGCGACACCCGGCGTAGCGCGTATCCGTATTGAACAGGTTTTTGAAGAGGTGAGCCATGCGTAACGATGCCAGTTTTATTGAATTACGGGCCCGTGAACGCGCCCATGCGCTGCTGGATGCAGGCAGCTACCGCGAACTGCTTGATCCTTTTGAAGGCATTATGTCGCCATGGCTGGCCCCGCAGGGCGTGGTGCCTCAGTCAGACGACGGCATGGTGGTCGCACGCGGCACCCTGAACGGTCAGCCTGCCGTGGTGGTTGCCATTGAAGGCACCTTCCAGGGCGGCAGCATGGGCGAAGTCTCCGGGGCGAAAATGGCGGCAGCGCTGGAGCTGGCGGCGGAAGACAATCGCAACGGCATTCCGACTCAGGCGGTGCTCTGCCTGGAAACCGGTGGCGTGCGCTTGCAGGAAGCGAATCTTGGCCTGGCGGCGATTGCGGATATTCACGCAGCGATTGTCGATCTGCGTCGCTACA
The DNA here is from genome assembly GCF_016658625.1 of Pantoea sp. S62. Taxonomy (NCBI): domain Bacteria; kingdom Pseudomonadati; phylum Pseudomonadota; class Gammaproteobacteria; order Enterobacterales; family Erwiniaceae; genus Pantoea; species Pantoea sp. S62. Next base: position 106,307 of record NZ_JACVVI010000006.1, read on the forward strand.
CCCCGGTTATCGGCATCGTCAGCGGCACCGTTGGCTGCTTCGGCGGGATGTCTATCGCTGCCGCACTCTGCAGCTACCTGATTGTCACGCGCGAAGCCCGTCTGGGACTGAACGGTCCGCAGGTCATTGAGCAGGAAGCAGGCATTGAAGAGTATGACTCGCGCGATCGCCCGTTTATCTGGAGCATGACCGGCGGCGAAATCCGCTACGCCAGCGGCCTGGTCGATGCGCTGGTGAGTGACGGCATCAACGCGGTAAAAACCGCCATGAATGAGTTTATTGCCAAAGGCGTTCCGGCTCAGAACCGCAGCGATAACTATGCCGATTTCCTGTCACGTCTGTCGCAGTTTGATACCCGCCAGCAGGCGGATACCGCGCAGATTAAACAGCTTTTCGCCCGGGAGGAGAAATAATGACTCAGACAAGCAGCCGCGGTGCAACCTGGCTGGAAAAACTCGCACCCAATGCACAGCGTCTTAGCGGCCTGTGTGCCTCTGTTCAGGTGGCTGACGGCCAGCTCAATGGCGAAAACGTCCGCTTTATTGCCGTCGTGCCCGATCCACAAAACCACTATCCGCGCGCCGCGCAGGGTGAAGTCGGTCTGCTGGAGGGCTGGACGCTGGCGAAAGTGGTGAATGAAACGCGCGAAGCAGACAAAAACAGTGCCGTAAAACGTCCGATTGTGGCGGTGATTGATGTGCCAAGTCAGGCCTATGGCCGCCGCGAAGAGGCATTTGGTATTCATCAGGCGCTGGCGGGTGCAGCGGGGGCGTATGCCAACGCACGCCTTGACGGTCATCCGGTGATTGGCCTGATTGTCGGCAAAGCGATGTCCGGTGCGTTCCTGGCACACGGTTATCAGGCTAACCGACTGATTGCGCTCAACGATCAGGGTGTGCTGGTGCATGCCATGGGCAAAGCATCGGCGGCGCGTATTACGCTGCGTTCCGTGGAAGCGCTGGAAAAACTGGCTGCGACCATTCCACCGATGGCTTACGACGTAAATAACTTCGCCACGCTGGGCCTGCTCTCCGATCTGCTGAACGTGGGCAATCCTGATGCGCCGTCTGACGCCGATGTGGCGATGGTTGAGATTGCGCTGCACAAGGCGATCAGCGACGCTCGCCAGGATCCGAGCCTGAAAAGCCGCCTCGGTGCCTCCAATCGTCACAGCTCCTCCCTGGTTCGCGAACGTATGCGCGCGGCCTGGTAATTAACTAAAAAAATAAACCTGCCGAAACCGGTCTGACGGGGCGCATCGCTAATTGCGCCCCGGAGCAGTGGCCGTGTTCAGAATTATAAACATCGCTGTTTTTTAAAGAGTTCTTCTTAAATACAGGTGATTTATGATTTATATAATTGTTCATGCCCTTGCTCCGATCTTTGTCATTATGCTGCTGGGTTTCTGGGCCGGTAAGGCCGGAATGGTCAACAACCAAGATGTCTCTCTGCTTAATATCTTCGTGATGGATTTTGCACTGCCCGCCGCGCTGTTCAGCGCCACGGTTCAGACACCGTGGCCAGGCATTGTGGCGCAGTGGCCGCTGATTGTGGTGATCACCGGTGCAATGTGGATTACCTATGGCACCGTCTATTTCCTTGCGACCAAAGTGTTCAAAAAGTCACCGCAGGATGCGGCCGTTCTGACGCTGACCGTGGCGCTGCCTAACTACGCCGCACTGGGACTGCCCATTCTGGCCAGCGTGCTGGGTGAAAATGCGGCCACCTCCCTCTCCGTGGCGGTGTCGATTGCCTGTGGTTCAGTGCTGCTCACCCCGCTGTGCCTGCTGATCCTGGAACGTGAAAAGGCGTTTGCCGCAGGTACCGAACACGGTTCAACGCTGAAAATGCTGCCGATCCTGATGTGGCGTTCAGTAAAAAAACCTATCGTGATGGGACCGTTGATTGGGGTGGTTCTGTCAGCGCTGGGCGTTAAAATGCCGGATCTGGTGCTGGCCGCGATCAAACCGCTGGGCCTGGCGGCCACCGCCGCTGCGCTGTTCCTGACGGGTGTCATCCTCTCTGCGCGTCAGCTGAAACTCAACGCCGTCGTCGGCGTCGGTACTGTGGCTAAGCTGCTGATTCAGCCCTTTATCGCCTGGGGTCTGGTACTGGCGCTGGGACTTAACGGTTCAGTCGCCATCACCGCTATCCTGATGATTGCGCTGTCGGCCGGTTTCTTCGGCGTGGTGTTCGGCAACCGCTTTGGCGTGCAGTCACCCGATGCTGAAGCCGTGCTGCTGTTAAGCTCAATTCTGTGTATTTTATCGTTACCGCTGTTCATCACGCTGACATCAGGAATGTAATATGAGTGCGCCGCGCCCCCACGATCTGCTCTGGCTGCGTCACAGTGACGCGTTAGCCGCGGTTAAAGAGAGCTGGGTCAGCCCGTTCTGGCATCCCAATCTGCCGGTGGTGGTACGGCGCGACCACCGTGAATCCGGTCTGATTCCGGTGGGTGTACGCGGTGAACGACGTGAGCAGCGCGCCGCCGGCTGGATTAGTCCAGCCGATATTGTCCGGATGGTGACGCCAGAGAGGCTGGCAGAACGGACATGGCTGCTGGATTCACCCTTTACCGCTTATGCGCCGGTTCGCGCGGCGATTGCGCTCAGCGAGACTCTCTGGCCCTGGCACTGGGGCATTACCGGCAGCACCGGTTATGCGCTGGCGACGCAGCGACTTGTGCTGCACGCTGCCAGCGATCTTGATTTAGTGATCCGCGCGCCAGAGCCACTGCCACGCGATGCGCTGCAACAGTGGCTGACGCAGACTGACGCACTGGACTGCCGGGTAGATACCCAGGTGGAAACGCCGTCTGGCGCGTTTGCGCTGAACGAGTGGCTGCGTGAGGGTCGCGTGCTGTTAAAAACCGATACCGGACCGATACTGACCGCCTCACCCTGGAGCAGGGAGAATCCATGAAAATACTCTTTACCTTTCCCGGCCAGGGCACCCAGCGTGCCGGGATGCTGCAGCATCTGCCCGACGGCGACGCGGTGTTAAACAGCGTGCGAGCGGTACTGGGCGACGAGACCGACCGGCTCGACAGCACTGATGCGCTGCGCCACACCCGCGCCGTCCAGCTCAGTCTGCTGATTGCGGGAGTCGCCTGGGCGCGCGAGCTGATCCGCCGTGGGGTGAAACCGGACATCGTCAGTGGTCTGTCGATTGGTGCATTTCCCGCTGCGGTGATTTCCGGCGCGCTCGATTTCAGCGACGCCCTGCGGCTGGTGGCGTTGCGCGGCGATCTGATGGAACAGGCTTATCCGCAGGGATATGGCCTGACCGCGATCACCGGTTTAACGCTGAGTCGTCTTGAGAAACTGCTGGCTGGCAGCAATACCTACATCGCCAACCTGAATGCGGAAACGCAGATTGTCATTGCCGGTCGTGACGAGGATATGGCTGTCGTGGCGCAGAAAGCACTGGATGCCGGTGCCAGTAAAGCCGTTAAACTCGCGGTGAGCGTGCCGTCGCACTGCGCGCTGCTGGATAAACCCGCCGCTGAACTGGCGCGCGCGTTTGCGTCCGTCAGCCTCTCGCGGCCCGATTGCGCTTACCTCAGCGGCTCCACCGGACGGGTGATTTGGGAGCCGGAGAAGATTGCTGACGATCTCGCCTTTAATATGGCGCGCACGGTGCAGTGGAATGATGCGATGGTTTCAGCTAATCAGCGCGATGCCCGACTGGCGATTGAGATGCCGCCTGGCAATGTGCTGACCGGCCTGACGCTGCAGGCGGGCTGGCAGGGCGAAGCGATTTGTCTGGAGCGTAACAGTATCGACGTTGCGCTGCATCTGGCTAAACGACTCAGTCAGTAAGGCTGCGGGCGTACATCCGCCCTTCTGCCGCCAGGGCCAGCAGGTCATTATCGCGTTCGCGACGATGTGAGTAGACAATCGAGATCTGCTGACGCATCTGATAAGGCTCAGCCAGCGGCAGCAACTGAATGTTGTTTTCATATACCTTCTTCATCCGTCCCGGGATCAGCGCCAGGCCAATGCCCGCCTGCACCAGGCTTATCATTGAGAAGATGTCATTTACCTGCGTGACCATGCGCGGTTCAAATCCGGCTATCTGAAACGCCTCCTGCGAACCGGTATAGGTGGCAAATCCCTCAGCCAGTGAAACAAAATCACGGTCGGCAAAATCACGCAGATCCACCGGGCCGGTTCCCTCCCGCGTCTCCCCGGCTGGCGCGGCCAGAAAGATACGGTCTTCAAACAGCGGAATCACATCAAAATGCGCATCGCTGAGTTCGCCGTCATCGGTGGCGATCAGAATGGCATCCAGCGCGTCATCTTCCAGCATGTTCAGCAGCATCTGATTGGAGCCCATGGTCAGATCAAGCTCCAGCGTGGGCCGGCGCAGTTTCATGCCCATAATCAGTCGGGGGATGGTTTCAAGCGTCAGCGAGTAGAGCGTGCCAAGCCGCAGACGACCCACACCGATACCCGCCACCTTGCGCGCCTCTTCAATACCTTTACCCATCAGGGTGGTCACGTCACGACAGTAGTCCAGCAGCGTCCAGGCGGCAGGCAACGGCACCAGGTTACGGCCTTTGTGGATAAACAGCGGACAGTCGATGCCCTCTTCCAGCGTGTGCAGCGCGCGGTGCACGCTGACGCTGCTCAGGGCCAGCGCTTCCGCCGTGCGGGCGATATTCCCTTTGCTCATAAACATCATAAAGACGCTGAGCTTGCGAAAGGTAATTTCCTGATTGATGTTGTCACTCATGGGCCGCGGTTGCCTGTCGGGTCGTTTTGCTTTCCCGCATAGTAGCGATTCTCAGCCAGGGTGTAATGATCTGGCTCGCTCTACGGGCAGATACAGGCACAGAAATCATGAGACGCTGAACCCTGTGAAAAAGGGTGAGGGATGGCGGGAGGGTCTGAAGAGAAGATGGCAATGTGGCGGCCGGTTACCCGGCCGCAAAGAACCTCAGAAAGGCGTACTGCCCGGACCCTACAGCCTTATTGGTGTAATGTTCCAGATCTCATCGGCGTACTCCTGAATGGTACGGTCCGACGAGAAGTAGCCCATGCCGGCGATATTTTTCGCTGCGCGGCGCTGCCACTCATCCGGTTTACGATAGAGCGCATCCACCTTATCCTGGGTATCCACATAGCTGCGATAATCCGCCAGTAACTGGTAGTGATCGCCGAAGTTAACCAGAGAATCGAACAGATTGCGGTAGCGACCCGGATCCTGCGGGCTGAATACGCCAGAGGCAATCTGAGTCAGCACCTGATGCAGCTCATCGTCCTTTTCGTAATAGTCACGCGGGTTATAGCCGCCCTTACGCAGCGCTTCGACCTGCGGCGTGGTATTACCAAAGATAAAGATGTTCTCTTCCCCGACGTGATCCAGCATCTCAACGTTGGCGCCATCCAGCGTACCGATCGTCAGCGCACCGTTCAGCGCAAACTTCATGTTACTGGTGCCGGACGCTTCCGTCCCTGCGGTCGAGATCTGCTCAGAGAGATCGGCCGCCGGGATAATGATCTGCGCCAGGCTCACGCTGTAGTTCGGGACGAAGACCACCTTCAGTTTGTTCTTCACCTGCGGATCGTTGTTGATCACATTCGCGACATCGTTGATCAGATGAATGATGTGCTTGGCGACGTAATAAGCCGACGCTGCTTTACCGGCAAAGATATTCACGCGCGGCACCCAATCCGCCTGCGGATCGGCCTTGATACGGTTGTAACGGGTGATCACATGCAGCACGTTGAGCAGCTGACGTTTGTACTCGTGAATACGCTTGATCTGTACATCAAACAGCGCGTTCGGGTCGAGCACCACATCCAGATTCTTCGCTACCCAGTCGGCCAGCCGACGCTTGTTCTGATGCTTGGCAACCGCGACTTTTTCGATAAACGCCGGATAGTCGATCTGGGCTTTCAGCTCATCCAGCTGGCTGAGATCGGTACGCCAGTTGCGACCAATCTCCTCATCCAGCACCTCTGACAGCGCCGGGTTCGCCAGCGCCAGCCAGCGACGTGGAGTGACGCCGTTGGTTTTGTTGCAGAAGCGGCCCGGGAACAGACGGGAGAAGTCGGCAAACAGTGACTGCACCATTAAATTGGAGTGCAGCTCTGACACGCCATTCACTTTATGACTGACAACGACGGCCAGCCAGCCCATGCGTATCCGGCGTCCATCGTTCTCGTCGATGATCGAAATGCGCGACAGCAGATCCAGGTCATCAGGATAGTGATCCTGAATCGTCTTGAGGAAGAAGTCGTTAATCTCGAAAATGATGCTGAGGTGGCGCGGCAGGATCTTACCGATCATATCGACCGGCCAGGTCTCGAGCGCTTCGGTCATCAGCGTATGGTTGGTATAGGAGAAGACCTGACAGCAGACGTCGAAAGCGCTGTCCCAGCTGAATTTATGTTCGTCAATCAGCAGGCGCATCAGTTCGGGGATCGCCAGCACCGGATGGGTATCATTCAGGTGAATGGCGATCTTGTCCGCCAGGTTGTCCCAGGTCTGGTGCATCCGCCAGTGGCGATTCAGGATGTCCTGCACGGTCGCGGAGACCAGGAAATATTCCTGACGCAGACGCAGCTCACGGCCTGAATAGGTGGAGTCATCCGGGTAGAGCACGCGCGACACGTTTTCAGAGTGGTTTTTATCTTCCACCGCCGCAAAATAGTCACCCTGGTTGAACTTGCCGAGGTTGATTTCGTTGCTGGCCTGCGCACCCCACAGTCTTAGGGTATTGGTGGCATCCGTGTCGAAGCCCGGAATGATCTGGTCATAGGCCATCGCCAGGATCTCTTCGGTCTCCAGCCAGCGCACCTTCGTGCCTTCATGCTGAACGCGACCGCCAAAACGGACTTTGTAACGGGTATTGAAACGCTGGAATTCCCACGGATTACCATATTCGAGCCAGTAATCCGGCGACTCTTTCTGCTCACCTTCCACGATGTTCTGTTTGAACATGCCGTAATCATAGCGGATGCCATAACCGCGGCCCGGCATGCCCAGCGTCGCCAGTGAATCGAGGAAACAGGCCGCCAGGCGACCCAGACCACCGTTGCCCAGCCCCGGATCGTTCTCCTCTTCCATCAGCTCGGCCAGATCCAGACCCATCTCATCCAGTGCCTGGTTGAGATCGTCATAGATCCCCATCGCCAGCAGCGCATTCCCTAACGTGCGGCCCATCAGGAACTCCATCGACAGGTAATAGACCTGGCGGACATCCTGAGAGAGCTGGGCACGGCTGGAACGCAGCCAGCGCTCCACCATCCGGTCGCGCACTGCCAGCAGCGAGGCGTTGAGCCACTCGTGCTTGTTGGCGATCGAGGGATCTTTGCCGATAGTGAACATCAGTTTGTAGGCAATCGAATGCTTTAAGGCATCAACCGTCAACGTTGGTGAGGCGTAAGTGAAAGGTGCATTCATATCCAGTTTTCCCAATCCGTTACATCAAACGTTGGTAGAGATCACGGTAGGCTTGTGCGGCCACCTGCCAGCTAAAGTCCATGCCCATCGCCTGACGCTGAACGTAACGCCACAGTGAAGGACGGGACCACAACACAAACGCGCGCCGGATGGCCCGCAACAGCGACCAGGCGTTGGCATCTTCAAAGCTGAAGCCACTGGCGATACCGTCGGCCAGGTTCTCCAGAGAGCTGTCATTGACGGTATCTGCCAGCCCGCCGGTGCGGCGCACTAACGGCAACGTACCATACTTCAGGCCATAAAGTTGAGTCAGGCCGCAGGGCTCAAAGCGACTCGGCACCACGATCACATCCGCGCCACCGACAATGCGATGGGAGAACGCTTCGTGATAGCCAATCTGCACACCCACGCTGCCCGGATGCTCCGCCGCTGCCGCCAGGAATCCCTGTTGCAGCTCGGCATCACCCTGTCCCAGCAGCACCAGCTGTCCGCCCTGCGCCAGCAGGCCAGGCAGCGCTTCCAGCACCAGGTCCAGGCCTTTCTGTTTAGTCAGTCGGCTGATCACGCAGAATACCGGCGCTTTATCATCCACCTTCAGCCCCATCGCCACCTGCAGCTGCCGTTTGTTTTCCGCTTTCGCTTCCAGCGTGTCGCGGTTATAGCGCGCACTCAGCAGCAGGTCGTGCGCCGGGTCCCAGATAGAGGGATCGACGCCATTGAGGATCCCGCTAAGACGGCCTTCCCGCATCCGCTGCGCCAGCAGGCTTTCCATGCCATAAGCAAATTCGGCAGAGGTAATTTCATGAGCGTAAGTCGGGCTCACCGCCGTAATGTGGTCAGCGTAAAAGAGTCCCGCTTTCAGGAAGGAGATCTGACCAAAGAACTCCAGCCCATGCATGTTAAAGAACGACCACGGCAGGCCAATCTCATCCATGTGATGCGCCATGAACAGCCCCTGGTATGCCAGGTTATGTACGGTGAAGACGGATTTAGCCGGACGACCACGCGCTTCCAGATAGGCGCAGGTCAGGCCAGCATGCCAGTCATGCGCATGCACGATCTCAGGACGCCACATAGAGTCCATGCCGCACGCCAGTTCACAGCCGACCCAGCCCAGCAGCGCAAAGCGCAGATAGTTGTCGACATATGCAAACTGCGACTCGTCATGGTAGGGACTGCCGGGACGATCGTAGAGGCCGGGCGCATCAATTAAGTAAATGCCCACACCATTAAATTCACCAAATAGCAGACGTATATGACCGGCAAATGTCTCTCGCTCCGTCACTACCTGGAGATCGGGTATGCCTTTGCGCAATGCGGGAAAAGCGGGCAACAGTACCCGTGTATCCGTGCCGCCCGCAATCTGCGCCTGAGGTAATGCCCCGACTACATCAGCCAGTCCGCCCGTTTTCAGCAGCGGGAAAAGTTCTGAACAGACATGTAAAACCTGCATCCTCGACCTCATTAAGTTATCCGGCACGCTCCGCGTGCCGATTGCGTAAGTTCCGCTTATCGCTTACAGCCCCGCTTTGGCCAGCCTTGCCAGCATGGCGCGGGTGACCAGTACGATCCCTTCATCCGAACGGTGAAACCGGCGACTGTCTTCATCGGGGTTTTCGCCAATAACCATGCCCTCCGGCAGTTCGCAGGCGCGATCAATCACACAGCGACGCAGGCGACACGATCGGCCCACTACCACATCAGGCAACAGTACAGTTGAATCAATATTGCAAAACGAGTTAACGCGGACGCGTGGGAACAGCACGGAATTGACCACCACCGAACCGGAGATGATGCAGCCGCCCGATACCAGTGAGTTCATGGTCATCCCGTGACTGCCGGAACGATCCTGAACAAATTTGGCCGGCGGCAGCGGCTCCATGTGAGTACGAATCGGCCAGGTGACGTCATACATATCCAGCTCAGGCATCACCGAGGCCAGGTCAAGATTGGCGCGCCAGTAAGCTTCCAGCGTTCCGACGTCGCGCCAGTAAGGCGGCGCATTGTCATCGTTCTGGACGCAGGAGAGCGCAAAGGAGTGCGCATAGCCTTCGCCGCTTGCCACGATTTTCGGCAGGATATCTTTGCCGAAATCATGGTTAGAGCCTGGCGTCTGCAGATCCTCCTCCAGCAGCTCATAGAGATAGTCCGCGTTAAACACGTAAATCCCCATGCTGGCGAGCGACTGCGTGTCATCACCCGGCATGGTGGGCGGTTTCGCGGGTTTCTCCACGAAGTCGATCACCATGTTATCTTCGTCCACCGCCATCACGCCAAAGGCCGTAGCCTCATGTACCGGCACCGGTAAACAGGCGATGGTACATTTCGCCTCGTTCACCACGTGATCCAGCAGCATGCGTGAATAATCCATCTTATAAATGTGGTCCCCGGCAAGGATCACGATGTACTGCGCCTGATAGCGGCGAATTACATCAAGGTTTTGCGTCACGGCATCGGCCGTTCCGCGATACCACTGTTCGGTCGAAAAGCGCTGCTGCGCTGGCAGCAAATCGACAAACTCATTCATCTCTTCATTGAAGATCGACCAGCCACGCTGGATATGCTGAGTCAGGGTATGAGACTGATACTGGGTAATCACGCCAATCCGTCGGATACCGGAGTTGACGCAGTTGGAGAGGGCAAAGTCGATAATGCGGAACTTGCCGCCGAAATGCACCGCCGGTTTAGCACGTTTGGCCGTTAAATCGACCAGGCGCGTGCCGCGTCCGCCGGCAAGGATCAGAGCAACCGTCTGTGTAGGGAGCTGGCGGGCCAGCATCAGGTGATCTGTTCTGTCTAACTTAACCATGTCTGACTCCTTATGATTGCTTTTGGAACACGCACACACCGTGTGCGGGACCATGCCAGACAGTTAGCAGGATGGGGTTATCGTCCCCGGCGAAAGGAGGAAGGGCACGCCATTCTCCGTCTGGTAACACGATGTCATTCACCGTATCCGTGGCGTTTATTGTTATTAACCAGCGGCCGGACAGCAGGATCTGCAATCTGTGCATCCCCTGTGCCCATTCATCGTGTTGCAGTGGCTGGCCACCGGCATTGAGCCACTGCACATTACCGTCACCGTCCTGCCACCAGCGATCTGCGGTCAGCGCCGGAATGCGCTGGCGCAGAGCAATCAGTGCTGCGGTGAATCCGACTAATCCCTTCTCATCCGCCTGCCAGTCAAGCCAGCTCAGGGCGTTATCCTGACAGTAGGCGTTGTTGTTGCCGCGCTGCGTATGGCCGCGCTCATCGCCGGCCAGCAGCATTGGCGTGCCCTGTGACAGCAGCAGCGTCGTCAGCAGTGCCCGCACGCTGCGGCGGCGGCGTTCGATCACGTCAAAGCTGACGTTCAGTCCCTCTTTGCCGTGGTTGTGGCTGTAGTTATCACCGTGGCCATCGCGGTTATCTTCCCCATTCGCTTCGTTGTGTTTACGTTCGAAGCTCACCACATCCCACAGCGTAAAGCCGTCATGGGCGGTGATCAGGTTAACCGTGGCGTGTGGCGGCCGGTCATCATGCTGATAGAGATCGCTGGAGGCGGCAAAGCGCCGAACGAACTCGCCATTGCTTAAGCCGCCATGCAGCCAGTAACGACGCGCGGTGTCGCGAAACTTATCGTTCCATTCGGCAAACGGTGGCGGAAAACGGCCAACCTGATAGCCGTCAGGGCCGATATCCCAGGGTTCTGCAATCAGCTTGACCTGAGAGAGCAGCGGACAGGCGCGTATCGCCTCAAAAAAGGGTGCATCACGCTGGTAATCGGGTGTGCGGCCCAGAACCGGCGCAAGGTCAAAGCGGAAGCCGTCGACATGGCAAACGCGCACCCAGTAGCGCAGCGCCTCTAAGGTCCACGCCATCACTTGCGGATGGTGGATATTCAGCGTGTTGCCGCAGCCGGTCCAGTTCTGATAACCGCCCTGCTCATCGAGCCAGTAGTAGCTGGCATTGTCGATACCGCGCATCGAGATCGTCGGGCCAATCTCGTCCAGTTCGGCAGTGTGGTTGAATACCACATCCAGCAGTACTTCAATACCCGCGGCGTGCAGGCTCTTGACCGCCTGCTGAAACTCCTGCAACGGCGTCACACCCGGCTGACCGGAGGCGTAACGGGGATCCACCGCCCAGAGCGCAAAAGGGTTATAACCCCAGTAGTTGCTCAGGCCAAGCTGCAGCAATCGCGGTTCGCTGGCGAAGTGGGCCACTGGCAGCAGCTCAAGAGTGGTAATTCCCAGCTTGCGCAGGTAATCCACCATAACAGGATGACCCAGCGCCGCGTAAGTCCCGCGCAGCGTTTCCGGAATTTCCGGATGCTGCTGCGTCAGGCCGCGCACATGGGCTTCATAAATTACCGTGTTGCCCCAGGCCGTACGTGGCGCGACATCGCCCTGCCAGTCAAAATCTTCGGCTACCACCACACCTTTAGGCGCAATCGCGGCGTTGTCATGCGGATCGGGCTGCGCTTCGCCGCCCTGAAACAGCGGGTCATCCGGAACATCGCCTTGCACCGCGCGGGCGCAGGGGTCAACCAGCAGCTTTGCCGGATTAAAGCGATGTCCCTGCTGCGGCGACCAGGGGCCATAAACCCGGTAACCGTAGCGCTGTCCCGGTTTTAACGCCGGAACATAACCGTGCCAGATATCCCCACTGCGGCCAGGCAGGTCAAGACGCTGTTCTGCGCCCTGTTCATCAAACAGGCAGAGCTCTACGCGCGCAGCATGCTGTGAGAACAGAGTGAAGTTAACGCCTTTGCCATCGTAACTGGCACCCAGCGGTTCGGGATCGCCGGCAGTAATGGTCATTCAGCCTCCCGCACCAGCCAGACTGTTGCCAGCGGCGGCAGATTGAGACTCAGCGACTGCGGTCGTCCGTGACTCTCCTGCTCATCGGTATGCACCCGATGAATGCGCACGTCACTGCCGTGATACTCGTGCTGATCTGTGTTCAGCACTTCACGCCAGTAGCCAGGCTGATTAACGCCAAAGCGATAGCCCGGACGCGCCACCGGGGTGAAATTGCTGATGACGATCACTTCGTTGCCTTCACGGTCGCGGCGGACAAAGGCGAAGACGGAGTGTTCCGCATCGTTCACCACCAGCCACTCAAAGCCTGCCGGATCAAAGTCCAGCTGATGCAGCGGTGTGTAGTGCTGATAGGTGTGGTTGAGGTCGCGCACCAGACGCTGAACACCGTGATGCCAGTTGTCATCCCCTTCCAGCAGATGCCAGTCCAGGCTGACGTCGTGGTTCCACTCGCGGCCCTGAGCAAATTCATTGCCCATGAACAGCAGTTTCTTGCCCGGGAAGCCCCACATCCAGCCGTAGTAGGCACGCAGGTTGGCGAACTTCTGCCAGGCGTCGCCCGGCATACGATCGAGAATCGAGCGCTTACCGTGCACCACTTCGTCATGCGACAGCGGCAGCACAAAGTTTTCGGTGTAGTTGTACATCATGCCGAAGCTCATCAGGTTGTGATGGTGCTTACGGTAGATGGGATCGACCTGCATGTAGTCGAGCGTGTCGTGCATCCAGCCCAGATTCCATTTGAACCAGAAGCCCAGCCCGCCGCCTTCGGTCGGACGTGTCACGCCAGGATAGTCGGTGGACTCTTCAGCCATGGTTACCGACCCGGACGCGACGGTGCCGAGCGTGCGGTTGGTGTAACGCAGAAATTCGATCGCTTCGAGGTTCTCACGGCCACCGAACTGATTCGGCACCCACTCCCCTTCGTTACGGCTGTAATCGCGGTAGATCATCGACGCCACCGCATCCACGCGCAGGCCATCAATGCCAAAACGTTCGGTCCAGTAGAGCGCATTGCCCGACAGGTAATTGCTTACTTCGCGGCGGCCAAAGTTGTAAATCAGGGTGTTCCAGTCCTGATGGAAGCCTTCACGCGGGTCGCTGTGCTCATAGAGCTGCGTGCCGTCGAAGCGCGCCAGACCGAAATCATCGCTGGGGAAATGACCCGGCACCCAGTCGAGCAGCACGTTGAGGCCCGCTTCATGGGCGGCGTCAATAAAGGCGCGGAACTCATCACGGGTTCCAAAACGGCGGGTCGGTGCATACATGCCCAGTGGCTGATAGCCCCAGCTGCCATCAAACGGATGCTCGTTGATCGGCAGCAGTTCGATATGGGTAAAGCCCATCTCTTTAACGTAAGGCACCAGCTGTTCAGCCAGCTCTTTGTAGCTCAGCCAGAAGTTGTTGTCGGTGTGACGACGCCAGGAGCCCAGATGCACTTCATAGATGGAGATGGGCGCGTCAAAACCGTTGGCGGCTTTACGCTCCTCTTTCATCTCAACCGGCTCTGGCAGGCCACAGATCATCGACGCAGTTTGCGGGCGCATCTGCGCTTCAAAGGCGTAAGGATCCGCTTTGATGCGCAGTTCACCATTGGCATCGATAATTTCATATTTGTAGAGCTGACCGTTGACCGCGCCCGGTACAAACAGCTCCCAGATGCCCAGTTCCTGACGCAGGCGCATCGGATGACGGCGGCCATCCCAGAAGTTGAAGTCACCAACCACTGAGACGCGACGGGCGTTGGGTGCCCAGACGCAGAAGCGGGTACCGAAGACGCCATCGATGACGTCGCCATGCGCGCCCAGCGTCTCGTAAGGACGCAGGTGTGTTCCTTCCGCCAGCAGCCACAGATCCATCTCCTGCAGCAGCGGGCCAAAGCGGTAGGCATCATCGACCAGATTTTGCTGGCCGTGCCAGTTCACCGCCAACTGGTAGCGGAAATGATTTTTACGGCGTGGAATGACGCCACTGAAGAAGCCGCGTGCATCCTCGCACACCAGCTGGGCCAGTTTACGCCCGGTGGAGGTTTCAATGACCCACACTTCGAGCGCTTCGGGGAGCAATGCCCTGACTTCCAGGCCTTGCTGAGTTCGGTGCATCCCTAGTAACGAAAAAGGGTCGGCATAATTACCCGCAAACAGGGCATTGATCGCATCGCGATCGGGAAGCTCTGACATGACTTTCTTCCTGTGATAATTGGCAGCCGAAATGAACGCAACATAGCCTGTCACGCTTCACCTGCGCTGCTCTTCATTGAGCCATACGTACAACGACAAAGAAGTCAGGCCATTCCGTGGGAAAATTTTTTTGCCGTGTACCACAACCATTTAGTCCGGAAAGCACAAGAGTGACCTGTGGCACATCATGGTTAAATCATAGCTTGGTCGCGGCAGTTGCCATGGACTTAAGCAAAATATTCTTTAGCGATCGGCAAAAAAGGGAAGCTGATCACTTAGTAAGCGAAACGGCAGATTGTTTCGTGTACGAAAGGGACAAAAAAGGCCGGATAAATCCGCGGATTAGTGTCATTTATGCTGCCCGGCGTGTCCGGATGAAAGACGCTGCATTTTTCACCGGACTGGAACAGCATCTCTGCCGGCAGACAATGTCAGACACCCGGCGTGATGAACGCAGACGGCGATGGAGAAAAGCTACCTGATAACGTGTTGTAAAGCGATGGTTAACAGCATGTTTCTAATCGACTCAGAGATAAGAGCATATAATGGCTAAGATACAGGGCACCTGTACTTCATCCTGCTCAGCATCTTCGTGTCGCCTGCTCTGTATTACAGGCAGAGTAACATTGTCGTTATGACTCAACGCCCTGACTGCACAGACACTCTGTAAGGATGCAAAAAGAATGGGTTATCGAAAAACAGGTTAAGCACGCCACACAGCCAGACGCCAGCCATCAGTGGCCATACAAGCCATGAAGTACAGAGCGGTATGTTGCTTAAAACGCAATAACACCATTCCAGGCCAGTCAGCAAAAAAGCCCGCAACCATCAATGATGATTACGGGCTTTCATATAGCCATCCGATCTTTTTTGTCTTATCCGATCGGCATGACTCAGGCGATGTTTGCTGGTTAGTTGGTCAGCAACCGCAGCATGCGACGCAGCGGTTCGGCAGCGCCCCATAACAGTTGGTCGCCTACCGTGAAGGCGGAAAGGTACTCCGGCCCCATGTTCAGTTTACGCAGACGGCCAACCGGCGTGGTCAGCGTGCCGGTCACGGCGGCAGGCGTCAGTTCACGCATCGTCAGCTCGCGATCATTCGGCACCACTTTGACCCACTCATTATGGGAGGCCAGCAACTGTTCGATTTCAGCCAGTGGCAGATCGCGTTTCAGCTTCAGGGTAAACGCCTGGCTGTGGCAACGCAGCGCGCCGACGCGCACGCATAATCCATCAACCGGGATGACCTTAGAGGTGGCGAGGATCTTGTTGGTCTCCGCCTGGCCTTTCCACTCTTCGCGACTCTGACCGTTTTCCAGCTGCTTGTCGATCCACGGAATCAGGCTGCCCGCCAGCGGGACGCCGAAGTTGTCGGTTGGTAAGGTGCCGGAACGGGTGAAGTCGGTCACGCTACGCTCGATGTCGAGGATGGCGGAAGCCGGGTTCTGCAGCGCAGGCGCAACGTGATCGTGCAGCATGCCCATCTGGGTCAGCAGTTCGCGCATGTGGCGCGCACCGCCGCCAGAGGCTGCCTGATAGGTGGCAACCGAGGCCCACTCCACCAGATCCTGCGCAAACAGGCCGCCCAGCGACATCAGCATCAGGCTGACGGTACAGTTACCGCCGACAAAGGTTTTGATGCCACGGTCAATGCCCTGGCGAATCACAGCATGGTTGACCGGATCGAGAATGATGATGGCATCATCCTTCATGCGCAGCGTAGAGGCCGCATCAATCCAGTATCCCTGCCAGCCGCTGGCGCGCAGCTTTGGATAGACGTCACTGGTGTAGTCGCCGCCCTGGCAGGTGATAATGATATCCAGCGCGCGCAGCGCTTCAATATCAAACGCATCCTGCAGGGTGCCCTGCTGTTTGCCCGCAAACGCGGGTGCCGCCTGACCATGCTGCGACGTCGAGAAGAAGACCGGATTGATTGCATCAAAATCACGCTCTTCACTCATGCGGGACATCAGCACTGAGCCGACCATGCCGCGCCAACCAACAAAACCTACATTCTTCATGTCGTGTCCGTCTAAGGCAGTTACACCTGCTTTTCATTTCAGAGGAGAGAGCCGCGTGCTATTTTCACGCCGCTCTGCGTAATAATAGGATTTACCTGTGTCCCCTCACTCTACAAAATGCAGGCCGGGTAGCAAGTGAATTAATTCGATTACGCTAACTTTTTCAGCAGCGTAACTAATAACTCCGCTTTTTCGCGAACAACATGGCGCAAAACCGATGACTGAAATGATTTCGGCAACAATATTATTGTTGTTAATTATGGATCCACTGGGCAATCTGCCGATTTTTATGTCGGTTTTAAAGCATCTGGAGCCGAAACGGCGGCGGGTGGTGCTAATCCGTGAAATGCTGATTGCCCTGATCATCATGCTGCTGTTCCTGTTTACCGGCGAACGCATCCTGGCGTTTTTGAATCTGCGCACCGAAACCGTGTCGATTTCTGGCGGGATCATCCTGTTTCTGATCGCCATCAAGATGATTTTCCCGTCGGCTGAAAGCAGCAGTTCTGGCTTACCGGCGGGCGAAGAACCGTTCCTGGTGCCACTGGCGATTCCACTGGTGGCCGGGCCATCGCTGCTGGCCACATTGATGCTGCTGTCGCATCAGTATCCGCATCAGATGTCGCATCTGGTGGGTGCGCTGCTGATCGCATGGGGCGTAACGGTCGCTATTCTGCTGATGTCAGGTCTGTTCCTGCGTCTGCTGGGCGATAAGGGTGTGAATGCGCTGGAGCGTCTGATGGGATTAATACTGATTATGCTGGCAACCCAGATGTTCCTGGATGGCATTCGCGCTTATCTGAAGTTGTAAGCACACCTTTGTCTCTTTACCCTGCCAGGCCGGCAGGCAGCCACATTAATCCAGCCTGTTTATCACAAAGTCACAGCGTTGAAATGAACAATAATATTTATATAATGCTGTAAAAAAAGGAGGTTTCTATGGCGGGCAGTATCGAAAATTATGCCGGGACAGGCGTCTTTATTATCGTTGAGCGGCTTTACAGCAGGGATGGGCCGAACTGGCACGGTGTTGGCGCCTCCATGATGCAGATTCACAAAATGGTTTACCAACTTTATCATAAACAAGATGTTTATCTGGAAGGCGAGAAGATCGAACCCGACAGCGCGACGGTTTGGCAGCGTTTAAAAATCCTGTTTGGCGCGGATTTAGTGCAGAAAAATGCAGCCGATAACAAGATCTGCTTTTCCCTCGACTACGCAGGTTCCCGCTTTGTCACTACGCCTTTATCAGGTATCGACTCAAAAAGAATCCCGGATTTTTTGACCAGAGAATATACCCTGCCTGGCCGCAACGTGCTGGCGTTTGGCAGCGATCCTTTTCCGCATGTTGGCCTTTATGGCCGTTCAGATGCCCGCTTTGTGATGGCGGAGGGCGGTAAAGGTGACCCGACCGCCGCCGCGAAATACGATGCAAAAAGTAAACAGCTGGTGATGGTGGACCCCGGAAAAGAGCTGCCGCAGCTGATGCAGCGTTTGAAAACCTGGAGGGAAATGCAATGAGATTGTTATTACCCTTTTTTTTCGGCGCGCTCTATCTGATTACAGGTTACTTCTCCCTTCAGGAAGTCCTGCAGTATGCCAACAGCGGGCATTCAGGGGTGATCACAGATATGCGCAGTTATCTGGTTGCCCCGCTACTCTGCGCGCTGTTCTGGCTGCTGGTTTATCTGGTAGCCTGGTGGGGTTTCAGAAAAATTGCCTTCCTGTCCGTAGCTAAAGAAACAGCCTTTCAGGCGCTATTCTTTCTGGCAAATATCTTCTGTTTAGCTGGCTTAACCGTATTATCCGTCTCGGGACAGAAAGCGGCGTTGAATGACGTGCAACTGATGCAGGTTGACGTTACTGATTTTGCCTGGGTTTACTTACTTGCCGCCGCCATTACGCTGGTTAGTTTTGCGCTGATAAGAAGAAAATGGGCATGAACAGGCTGCTGCAGATTATCAAAAGCTGTCTGCTGCGCACGTTTAACTATCAAGGGCGTGAAGGAAGGACGAGCTATTTTATTTTCCTGCTGTTCCAACTGGTCTGGTTCTGCAGTTATCTGCAATGGTTAACCGGGCCAGAGCATGAAATAGGCTTAACCGCGCTGCTGCTGTTTATTTTGCCTGTTTTTTCCTGCGGAGTGAGGAGAATAAATGACGCAGGCTATTCACGCGGCGTCATTGTCCTTTTGGTGGTAGCGCCTTATTTGCTGTTCCCTTTTTTACTCTTCCCCCGCTCGCGGGAAAAAACCTGACGGGCAGATAGCCCGTCAGGTTGGTCAGGAAAGCAGTTCGAACGCAATCATCCCGACGATCGCGCCCACGGTGCCGAGAATGGTCTCCATCAGCGTCCAGGTCTTCAGCGTTTCCGCTTCGCTGGCCCCGGTGAAGCGGCCAAACAGCCAGAAACCGGCATCGTTTACATGACTGATGATGATAGAGCCACCGCCGATACAGATCGACAGTGCCGCCAGTTGCGCACCGCTGTAATGCAGCGGTTCAATCACCGGCATGATTAAGCCCACGGTGGTCAGACAGGCGACCGTCGCCGACCCCTGAATCACCCGCACCGCGCCCGACAGAATAAAGCAGGCCAGCGCAATCGGCAGACCCGCGCCGGTCAGCGCATTGCCCAGCACCGGCCCTACGCCTGAATCCACCAGCACCTGCTTGAATACGCCACCCGCACCAATCACCAGCAGGATAATCCCGGCCGGTTGCAGCGCGCTGCCGCACACCTGCATCACCCGCTCTTTATCCATACCCTGACGGTAAGCCAGGCCATAAATCGCCACCAGCAGCGCCAGCAGAATGGCAGTGAAAGGATGGCCGATAAATTCCAGCCACTCGTACAGCGTGGTGCCTTCGGTCGTGAAGCGTGCGCCGATGGTTTTCAGGCCGACCAGCACCAGCGGGAACAGGATCAGTGAGAGGCTGAAGCCAAACGACGGCAGCTTGCTCTCATCGACATCCGGCTGATGATCTTCCGGCGGTGCGCTGAAGGTAACGTGATTGCCGATGAAGTTGCCAAACAGCGGCCCGGCAATCAGCATGCCCGGGATCGCCGCGCAAAGACCCAGCAATATCATCCAGCCGAAGTCCGCGTGCATCTGTGAAGCCAGCAGCATTGGAGCCGGTCCGGGCAGCAGGAACGCCGCCGCCGCGGCCACACCGGCAAACAGCGGGATCACCAGCTTCACGAGATTGCCGCCGGTACGCCGCGCCACCGCAAACGCGATGCTGATTAACAGCACCACCGCCACCTCAAAGAAAAGCGGCAGCGCGCAGATCAGACCGGCAATGCCCATCGCATAATGGGCGCGGCTCTGACCAAAGGTTTTCAGCATCCGGATAGCGATCTGATCCACGGCGCCGGTTTCATGCAGGATTTTGCCGAACATCGCGCCCAGCGCGACCACAATGGCAAGGAAGCCGAGCGTGCCGCCCATCCCCTTCTGCATGGTTTCCGCGATTTTGTTCAGTGGCATGCCGGAGAAGAGTCCGGCACCGATGGAGACTAACATCAGCGCGACAAAGGCGTGCATACGGGCCTTCATCACCAGAAAAAGCAGCAGCAGGACGGAGCCTGCTGCGGTCAAAACGAGTGTTGCGGTATTCATCTCTAATCCTGGCTGATAGCGTCCTGGATAGTCGCAACCGTAGCCGCCACCACCTCGTCCAGTGAATGCGCGATATCCACGACCAGGACATCCGGCTCATCACTGCCCGGCTCTTCCAGCGTGGCAAACTGGGTGACCAGCATCTGCGGCTTGAAGAAGTGGCCTTTACGCGCCTTCAGGCGGGCTTCGATGGTGTCGAAATCGCCTTTCAGGTAAACGAAACGCAGGTTATCGTTGCCCTGACGAAGAATGTCGCGATAACTTTTTTTCAGAGCTGAGCAGACAATGATGGAGATCGCCTGGGTGCGCTGCATGGCAAACGCGGCATCATTCAGCGCCTGT
Source organism: Pantoea sp. S62 (assembly GCF_016658625.1). Taxonomy (NCBI): domain Bacteria; kingdom Pseudomonadati; phylum Pseudomonadota; class Gammaproteobacteria; order Enterobacterales; family Erwiniaceae; genus Pantoea; species Pantoea sp. S62. The sequence continues at coordinate 126,690 of NZ_JACVVI010000006.1, forward strand.
AACCACGGCTGGCGATCGCTGTCATCCAGCGGATGACCATCGGCCATCTTCAGGATGTTGGCGCGCGGGTGGAGAAAATCACCGTCAAGAAAAGCGGTATTCAGCTGGTGAGAGACCTGGTTGGCGACAGCAGATTTTCCGCTGCCTGAAACGCCCATCAGGATAAAAACGTGATGCGACGGGGATTGCGTTGTCATTTTTCTGCTCCGGCAGGTGAGAATTTGCCAATGTTACCGATAACAATGTCGTTTCTCATTCTCCTGGCCGGTTAACAGCCTGGCAACCTTTTTACCAGGAAAAGCATGAAAGTGTGAGCTGACTCATAAAAACATCACAATCAGATGCTGCCACCTTCACTGATCTCAAAACCGATATCCCGTAGCGGATCATCACTGCTCTCACCGGCAATACGCGCCAGCAACATTGCCGCCGCTTCACGGCCCATTCGGTCGCGCGGCGTCAGCACTGTCGCCAGCTGTGGTGTGACGACCTGACTGATATCATGGCCGTGAAAACCCGCTATCGCCATCTGAGTGGGTACCTGCAATCCCTGGCGCTGACACTCAAACATCGCGCCGACCGCCAGATCATCATTGGTACAGAACAGGCTATCCGTTTCAGGATAGAGACGTTGTGCTTCACGCAGCAGATCGCCACCGGCGCTGAATGATGAGGCATCCTCCATCATCACGCTGTGCGGCGTCAGACCCGCTTCGCGCATGGCGATTTCATAACCGCGCTGCTTTTGCAGCGTGCGTTCATCAAGGCGTGCGCCAAGATAGACAGTGTGACGATGGCCTTTGCTGAGGATCGCCTGTGTCATCTGCCGGGCCGCTTCGACGTTATCAAAGCCGACAGCCATATCCAGGCAGGGTGTAACGCTGTCCATCACCTCAATCACCGGAATACCGGCCACTTCCAGCATACGCAGCGTGCCTGGCGTATGGGTGCGTTCGGTGAGGATAACGCCATCGATGTTCCAGCCCAGCAGCGAGCGCAGTTGCAGCTCCTCTTTTTGCGGGTTGTAACCAAAGTGGGCGACCAGCGTCTGATAGTTGGCTTCGTCAGTGACGGCTTCAATGCCGCGCAATACGTCAGCAAAAACCTGGTTGGTGAGCGACGGCAGCAGCACACCGATGGCACGGCTGGTCGCGTTAGAAAGCATATCGGGGGCGCGATTGGGGATATAACCCAGCTCATCCAGTGCCACTGCAATCTTGTCCCGCAGGGCAACAGAGACCTGCTCAGGATTACGCAGGTAACGGCTGACGGTCATTTTAGTAATGCCGACGCGATCGGCAACGTCCTGTAATACCGGTCTTTTCTTCTTCATCGTAGCGCCTGGGATCGCCCTGAAAGCTAAAGTACGATGAGTCTATCACTTTTCTGTCACAAAATTCCTAACCGGGCGCGACGAGGCGCGCCCGTTATCTGCTTAGACAGGTGGCAGATCAAACAGCAGGACTTCGGCCGCCGAGCTGGCTTCAATCGTCAGCGCGCTTTCGTCCCAGATCGCCAGGGCGTCGCTGGTGGTGACCGCGTTGCCGTTAACGGTAACATCACCTTTCACGACCTGAATCCAGATACGACGTCCCGCATCAATCGCAACGTTATCCTGCTCACCGGCAGCCAGTACCCAGCGCGACAAGGTCATGTCCTGATAAACTTTCAGCGACCCTTCACGGGCATCCGGGCTTAACACCAGCTGGCGTCCCTGCACATCCGGGAAGCGGCGCTGATCGTAGCGTGGCTCAATACCGGTACGCTCAGGAATGATCCAGATCTGATAGAGGTGCAGCGGTTCGCTTTCGCTGGCGTTGTACTCAGAGTGACGCACACCGGTGCCGGCACTCATGATCTGGAACTCCCCTGCCGGGATCTGCTCTTTGTTGCCCATGCTGTCCTGATGCTCAACCGTACCGGAAAGCACGTAGGTCAGGATTTCCATATCTTTATGCGGATGGGTGCCAAATCCCTGACCGCCATCGATCACATCTTCATTGATGACCCGCAGCGCGGAGAAACCCATGAAGTTCGCATCGTGATAGCTGGCGAAAGAGAAGGTGTGCCAGCTATCCAGCCAGCCATGGTTTGCGTGACCGCGTTCTTCAGCTTTGCGTACATAGATCATGTTCAAATCTCCTCAATGTTTTTTATAGTGTGTCCCTGAGGCGGTTTGATTGATAGCTGAAAAACTTCACTCCTCTGTTCAAATTCATTGAATGATCGTGCAGGAGTGGCTGAAAAGCATTGAAGGAGAGCAGGCAAAAAAAAGCCAGCATCTAAGCTGGCGAAATAATACTGGAAGCAATGTGAGCAATGTCGTGCTTTTCCAGGCTGTCGGGCGACCTCCCGGAAACGCATGGCAATAATAATCATTATCATTCGCGTCTGTAAAGTCATTTTCACTTTTTTTAGCTTGATTAATGATCTGAATACCTTGATGTTTAAAAGGTTTTTATGGGAGAAAGGAGCGATCATGAGTGAAATAGTTGTCCGCCACGTCATGCCAGAAGATGCAGCCGCGCTGCACAGGATTTACAGTCAGCCAGATACCCAGGCCAGCACGCTGCATCTGCCTCACTCATCGCTACAGATGTGGCAGACCCGACTCGCTTCGCCACAGCCTCATTCACATCTGCTGGTGGCCTGCATCGACAAAGAGGTTGTTGGCCAGTGCGCATTGCATGTGGAGGAGCGCCCCAGACGCCGTCACGTCGCCTCTTTGGGGATGGGCGTGGATGAACGCTACCGGCAGCGAGGCGTCGGCACTGCACTCATGCGAGAAATGGTCTCGTTGTGCGACAACTGGCTACAGGTGAGCCGGATGGAGCTGACGGTGTTCGTCGATAATGGCCCGGCTATCGCCCTGTATCAGCGTTTCGGTTTTGAGATTGAGGGAACGGCCAGAGGTTTCGCCATACGGCACGGTGAACTCATCGACGCGCATTATATGGCGCGGGTTAAAGCCTGACGTGTGGAAGCAGAAAGGGCACCGAAGTGCCCTTCAGATTAATGACAAATTCAAAGTACGGTGAATCGGGTAGCAACGTATTAGCCTGACGCGCAGGGAATACGGTCAGAAGAGGAAAGCGTCCCGCCGCCCGGAAAACAACGCCCGGAGCGTTTTTGAACAATGCAATGCGTTGACCTCACTACGCCTGGCACGCCCGTCATGCGATGTTTGTGAGGATTACGCTGCACTGATCACCAGCTATGGCTTACGTCTTGCAAAATGTTTTTGATAAGCTGGAAATTATTTCGGATGCAGGTGATGCGCAGTCGCGCTGATTTATATACCGGCATAAAGTGCTTTGCTCAGAGTTCTGGAACGATCAGTAGTACTGAAATTTGAGGGCACTGCAGACCTGGCTGCAGATTACAAAAAAACGGAACCGGGGTAGTGAGAGAGAGGATGATTATTTATGACTGACAATCATACAGTTATTACAAAAATGCAGGCTGACAGTCTGCTGGGAGTACGCCTTGATAAGGCACTGGCCGGCGTAAAAGATGCCGTTCTGGATCAGGCCCGGCATGTAAACATGGGTGTCACACGTCTGGCTTTTTACAGCTCATGTTTTACCGACAATTACCAGGACGTATGTGCAGCACAGAAAAGTGAAGACGTGCGTTTTATGGAAGCACTGGTTCAGTTGGTAAAGCGCCATGATGTCATCAAAAGAATGTTTCAGATCTACGTTGAGCACCTTCTGAGTACCCGCTCCTCTGAAAGCACACGCAGAATTCAGCAGGCTCTGATAAAAAAAGGGGCGACTATCGCGTCATCCTCGCTGACCAATCAGGGACTTAGTTCTGCTATCGCCGCCGCTCTGGGTTTTAGCTTCGGGATGAAAATATCCGTAGATACCAAACTTGCCAAAATCTCTGCTGTATCAGTCACTCTTGCAAGCTATTACGGCTATGTTCAGGAAGCGGCAGAGGCTGCACACAGGCTCTTACAGCTCAGCCCTATTTATTACAGCGCGCTTTACGCTGAAAAGTTAGAAATGCTTTATTTCATCATTGAGCCGGTAATCAATCAGAATGTACATCTGATTTCTACTTTGTCTTCAGAGGACGAAATCGCCAACGCCATCATGCGAGTTCTTAGATGAATAATTATTTTATCAAATGGCTGCACCGGCAGCTCCGCTATTTCGCGGCCACCCTAATCCCGGCAGCGCTTATTATCGGATTCGGCATGCTGGCCGTCACCTTCTGGCCAGCCTTTGCATGGAGCTCAACAGCCGTCTTTGCCGTTCTGGTTATAGGCCTGACTTTCTGGCTCGTTTAAAGAATTGCACATCACCCACTGTATGCTCATTAGCGGCATACAGGGGGTGATGCTTTTGCGTCTTTCCGATCTGACCGTGTTCCCTGAGCAGGCTAAATCCAGCCGCCACTTTATTCTCAGATATCAGTAACCCGCACTCAAATCATCAATGCTGCGCGGATCGGAAGCACCATACAGCATGCCATCCGGCCCAATCATGATGCTCTGCGTACTGCCCATCGACGGCAGCACTTTCACATGCTGGCCTTTAGCTTCCAGCAGACGCAATGTATCAGGGCTGAAGCCCTTCTCCACCCGCAGCTGATCCGGCAGCCACTGATGATGGAAGCGTGGTGCGTTGGTGGCTTCCGCCACGTTCATCCCGAAATCAATGCTGTTCACCACCATCTGCAACACCGTGGTGATAATGCGGCTGCCGCCCGGACTGCCGGTCACCAGCCAGGTTTTGCCGCCTTTAGCGACGATGGTCGGCGACATTGATGACAACGGACGTTTCGCCGGCTGCACCGCATTCGCTTCCCCGCCCACCAGCCCGTAGACATTGGGCGTGCCCGGCTTGGCGGAGAAGTCATCCATCTCATTATTCATCAGGATGCCACTCTTGCCCGCCACAATTCCGCTGCCGAAATAGGTGTTCAGCGTGTAGGTGACCGCAACGGCATTGCCCTGCTTATCCACCACCGAGAAATGGGTGGTCTGGTTACTTTCGTAAGGTTCGAGCTTGCCCGGTTTGATCTCACTGGAAGGCCGCGCCTTTGCCACGTCAATCTGCTGCGCCAGCGTTTTAGCATAGGCTTTACTGGTCAGCGCCTGCCAGGGCACCTTCACGAAATCGGGGTCGCCGAGATATTCCGAGCGGTCCGCGTAGGCATATTTTTCCGCTTCCGCCATCACTTGCATGGCGTCAGCGCTGCCAAAGCCCATCTTCGCCAGATCGAAGTTCTCCAGGATATTGAGAATCTGCACGATGTGGATACCACCGGATGAGGGCGGTGGCATTGAGAAGACTTCATAACCGCGGTAGGTACCACTGATGGGCTGACGCTCGACCGCCCGATAGGCCGCCAGGTCAGCTTTGCTGATCAGCCCGCCGTGCTGCGCCATCTCGCCGGCGATCTCATCCGCGATTTCACCTTTGTAAAAGGCATCCGGCCCCTGGCGGGCAATCAGTTGCAGACTGTGCGCGAGATTCTTCTGCACCAGCCGATCGCCCTTCTGCCACGGCGTGCCGTCCGGTTTGTAGAAGATCGCTTTGCTGTTGGGATGGGTAATCAGCACCTCTTTGCCGTAGGTCTTCAGGTCATCCGCCAGCGCATCGTTGACTGGAATACCGTCACGCGCCAGTCTGATAGCCGGTGCCAGCAGAGTGCTCAGCGGCAGAGTGCCATATTTCTGCGCAGCCAGCGCCAGTCCAGCGACGGTGCCCGGCGTGCCGGAGGCGAGATGAGAAGTCAGCGACAGCTTACTGTCGGCGTTGCCCTGCTTATCCAGGAACATGTCGCGCGACGCATGGCCCGGCGCCATTTCACGGAAATCGATAGCAGTAGCGCGACCAGAGGCGGTGCGCAGCAGCATAAAGCCGCCTCCGCCCAGGTTGCCCGCCTGCGGATGGGTCACGGCCAGCGCAAAGCCCACGGCGACCGCGGCATCCACCGCATTCCCGCCCTGACGCAGAATTTCCACGCCCACCTGAGTTGCCAGCGCATCCACCGACGCCACCATGCCGTGCTGCGCTTTTACCGGGTGAAAAGTATCACTGTCCACACCGTAGGAGACCGGCGGAGCCTGAGTGGGCGCGGCGTTCGCGCCTGCCACCACGGTAAAACTCATCACCAGCGACCAGCTAAGCTGACGCACTGTCTGCTGCATTTTCATCCTGCCACCATCCCATGTTGTTATTTACATTTTTTTATCATTTCTGCAAGTGCCTACAAATACAGCAAAATAACCGGGGTTAAGTCAAATCAGGAATACATCTGAAAGTAAGGTCTGTGATATCGCGTAAACTTATGGGTGCGACCCTGATATCGGTGTGCGCCGTTGTGCACCCAAAAAACCTGTCGCGATAAAGGAAGGAGGAAAGATGAAAAAGTGGATGATTGTTTTAGCCGCCCTGCTGCCTTTCGCCAGTCAGGCGAACACGCTGAACAGCACCAACGATCCGAATAAACCGGGTTATAACCCGAGTCAGCAGCGGATGCAGTCGCAGATGCAGAGCCAGCAACAGCAGCAACAGCTGAAGCTGCGCCAGGATCAGCAGCGTCAGACGCAGGACATGCAGCGTAAAATGCAGGAGCAGCGCAACAGCGCCCAGCAGCGGGTGATTACCACGCAGCCGGGCCAGCAGAACCAGAATCCGAATCAGAACTAATGAAAATCGGGGCCAATGATGTCGATGCTGTCAGTACAGATGGCATCGACGCCCCACTTCAGCAATTCCCGCGCCCGGTCCGGGCTGTTCACGGTATACACCAGAATCTTCAGTCCGCCTGCTTTCAGTTCGGTGACCCGCTCAGCGGTCAGGACCTTGTGATTGAGATGAATGGAGACGCACGCCAGCGCGCTCGTTTTCTCCTGCCACTCGGGATCCCAGCTGTGCGACAGCAGGCCACGCGGCAACTGCGGCTCGACCTGCATCGCCGCTTCCAGCGCCTCAAAAGAGAACGACGAGAGCAGCGGTGCGGTCTGATCCTGCCACAGAACCGCGGCAGCCTGCGCCACGGCGCGTCCGGTTTCAGCGTCGCTGCCGGTGGTCGGTTTGATCTCGATGTTCGCCATCATCTGATGCTGACGACAGCGTGCCGCTACTTCGTCCAGCCGCGCCAGCTTTTCGCCGGTAAATGCGTTGCCAAACCAGCTGCCCGCATCAAGCTGCGACAGCTTCTCCCACGGCAGCTGACCTGCCACGCCCCAGCCGTTGCTGGTGCGATCCAGCGTGTCGTCATGCAGCAGGAAGATCTGCGTATCCATTGATAATTTGGCATCAAACTCAATCATTTGATGACCATACTTTGCGCCGACATCAATTGCCGCCAGGGTGTTTTCCGGTGCCAGTTTACCGCCACCGCGATGGGCAACGATGCGGGGATAGGGCCAGTGTTGTGTGCTCATTCCAGACGCTTTCCATGGGTTGAATCGAAGAAGTGTAACGCATCTGACGGCAGATGCAGCCACAGCGTACTGCCTGGCTGCGGCCGTTCGCTGTGGGCTAAGCGTACCACCAGTGGCGTGTCCCCGATGCGACCATGTGCCAGATTATCGGCGCCCAGCATCTCCAGCGTATCGAAGCGTAGCGGTACGCCGCCCTGCTCACGGCTGCTTTGCCGGATATGCTCTGGCCGGATACCCAGCACCACCGGCTGGTTAGCCCATTTCGGTTTACTGTCACTGAGCGGCAGTGCGTGCGAGGCATCGAGATTAAAGCGCGAACCATCGCTGCTGATCTGCCCTTTCAGCAGATTCATCGCGGGCGCGCCGATAAACGAGGCGACAAACTGGCTGGCGGGACGTTCATACACATCGACCGGCGTGCCGATCTGCTCGACGACACCTTTATTCATCACCATCACCCGCTGCGCCAGGGTCATCGCCTCAACCTGATCGTGCGTCACATAGAGGCTGGTGGTCTGTAAGCGGCGATGCAGCTGCTGCAGCTCCAGCCGCATCTGCACCCGCAGGCGGGCGTCGAGATTAGACAGCGGCTCATCGAACAGAAACACCGCCGGTTCACGCACGATGGCGCGCCCCATCGCCACGCGCTGGCGCTGTCCGCCCGAAAGCTCGCGAGGCCGGCGCATCAGCAGGTGATCCAGCTCCAGACTGCGCGCCGCGTCGAGCACCCGCTGGCGGATCTGCTCTTTGCCCATCCCACGGATTTTCAGGCCATAGGCCATATTCTCCTCCACCGACATATGGGGATAGAGCGCGTAGTTCTGGAACACCATCGCAATGCCGCGATCTTTCGGCTCTTCCTGAGTGACACGCCGGTTGTCGATATAGATATCGCCGGAGGTAACGCGCTCCAGTCCGGCCACCATGCGCAGCAGGGTCGACTTCCCGCAGCCGGATGGCCCGACCATCACCATAAACTCGCCGTCATTGATGGTGACGTTCAGCGGCTGAATGATCTGATTTTTGCCATCGTAGGATTTGGTTACTGCCTGAAGGGTTACGCCTGCCATCTTATTTCTCACTCTCAACCAGACCGCGCACAAAGGCACGCTGCATGACTAACACCACCGCCAGCGGTGGGATCAGGGTTAATAACATTGCCGCCATCACTTCGTTCCACTGGGTTGGCGATCCGCTGGAGGAGATCATGCTTTTGATCCCCGCCACCGCGGTGCCGAGGCTGGCGTCATTGATGATCAGCAGCGGCCAGAGATACTGGTTCCAGCCGTAGATAAAGGTGATCACGAACAGCGCCGCCAGATTGGTTTTCGACAGCGGCAGAACAATGTCGATGAAGAAGCGCATCGCACTGGCACCGTCGATGCGCGCCGCTTCCACCAGTTCATCCGGCAGTGACATAAAGAACTGACGAAACAGAAAAGTGGCGGTCGCTGAGGCCATCAGCGGCAGGGTTAAGCCGCTGTAGCTGTCGAGCAGATTAAGGTCGGCAATCACCTGCACCGTGGGGAAGATACGCACCTCAACCGGCAGCATCAGCGTGATGAAGATCAGCCAGAAAAAGAGCGTGCGTAGCGGAAAGCGAAACCAGACCAGGGCAAACGCCGACAGCATCGACACCGTGATTTTGCCGAAGGTAATGCCCAGCGCCATGATCATGCTGTTGAGCAACATCAGGCCAAACGCCGGTCCGCTGCCGTTAACGCCGTGCGTCCAGATGCGCGAGATGTTCTCCCACAGATGCGTGCCCGGTACCAGCGTCATCGGCACCTGATAGACCGCCTCGTTATCCAGCGTCGCCGCCACAAAGGCAACATAGAGCGGAAACAGGATGGTAAGCACGCCCAGCACCAGTACGATGTGGCTGAAGAGATCCAGTCCGCGTCGATTCTCAATCATTGGTATTGCACCTTACGTTCAACAAAGCGGAACTGGAGCACCGTCAGCCCGATGACCAGCAGCATCAGCACCACCGACTGCGCCGCGGATGAGGAGAGATCCAGACCGGTAAATCCTTCGCGATAGATTTTATAGATCAGCGTGGTGGTCGCCTGCACCGGCCCGCCGCCGGTTGCGGCATCGATCACCGGGAAGGTATCGAAGAAGGCGTAGATCAGGTTCACCACCAGCAGAAAGAAGCTGACCGGCGTAATCAGCGGCAGAGAAAGGTTGAAGAAGCGACGCACCGGCCCGGCACCGTCGATGGCGGCGGCTTCCACCAGCGATTTGGGGATTGATTGCAGTGCGGCGAAGAAGAACAGGAAGTTGTAGCTCATCTGCTGCCAGATCGACGCCAGCACAATCAGGAACATCGCCTGACCGCTGTTCTGCGCATAGTTCCAGTTGTAGCCGATGTGGTTCAGCAGATAGCTGAACAGGCCCAGACCGGGGTTAAACAGAAACATCCAGAGCACCGCGGCCACCACCGGGGCAACGGCGTAGGGCAGCAGCAGCAGGGTCTGATAGAGGCGGCGCAGTCGCACCACATAATCCACCAGCGCCGCCAGCAGCAGCGAAAACACCATGCCGAAGACCGTGACCATGCTGCTGAATTTGATGGTGGTCCAGAACGAATCCAGATAGTAGGGATCGGCAAACAGGCGTCTGAAGTTTTCCAGCCCAACAAAGCTGCTGGAGATGCCAAAGGGATCGAGACTTTGCAGCGAGTACCACAGCGCTTCACCGGCAGGCCAGAGAAAGAAGATGGCGGTAATCAGCAGTTGCGGCAGCACCAGAAGATAAGGCAACAGGCTGGTGCGAAAGACCGGACGGGATGAAGACATGGCGTACCTGACGTCAGAAAAGAGGGGCCAGCCTGGGCTGGCCAGGGGAGAGATTACTTCATTTGCTGCTGGAAGCGGCGCAGCAGCTCGTTGCCGCGTTTCACTGCGTTATCCAGCGCGCTTTGCGGTGACTGTTTACCGGTCCAGACGCTTTCCAGCTCCTCGTCGATCACGGTACGAATCTGCGGCATGTTGCCCAGACGCATCCCTTTGGTGAACGGCAGTGGCGGCTTGTTCATCATCTGGCGGGTGGCGATATCTGCACCCGGATTTTTGTCGTAAAAGCCCTGCTGTTTCGTCAGCTCGTAGGCGGCGGTGGTAATCGGCAGATAGCCGGTTTTCTGATGCCATTCCGCAGCGATTTCCGGTTTCGCCAGGAACTGCATAAACTCAGCCACGCCTTTGTAGGTTGCCGCATCTTTGCCTTTCATCACCCACAGGCTCGCACCACCAATCAGGGCGTTCTGCGGCGCATTCGGTACGGTGTCGTCATACGGCATCATGCCGACGCCGAAGTTGAATTTAGCGTAATGACGGATATCGGCCAGCGAACCGGATGAAGCGGTGGTGATACCGCAGTCGCCGTTGTAGAACTTGGCAGTGGACTCATCTTTGCGGCCAAAGTAGGTGAAGTCCCCTTTCTTATTCATCGCTTCCAGCAGGTCGATATGACGAACCTGCACCGGCTTGTTGAACTCCAGCACCGCGTCGAGGCCGTCAAATCCGTTGTTCTCCGTCGCTACCGGCAGAGCATGCCAGGCACTGAAGTTTTCGATCTGGATCCAGCCCTGCCAGCCGCTGGCGTAGCCACAGCTCATGCCTGCTTTGCGCAGTGCCGCGGCATCGGTCGCCAGCTCCTGCCAGGTTTTCGGTGGCTGATCCGGGTTCAGACCCGCTTTTTTGAAGGCGTCCTTGTTGTAGTAGAGCACCGGCGTCGAGCTGTTAAACGGCTGAGAGATCAGCTGACCTTTGCTGTCGCTGTAGTAGCCCGCCACCGTGGGTACGAACTGTTTTTCATCAAAGGGGATGCCGGCATCTTTGAAAACCTGATGCACTGGCACAATCGCCTTAGAGGCCATCATGGTCGCCGTACCGACTTCATAGACCTGCAGCACCGCAGGCGCTTTACCGCTGCGCACGGCCGCAATCCCTGCCGCCAGACTCTGCTCGTAGTTACCTTTGTAGGTCGGAACAATTTTGTAATCGGGATGCGTCTCGTTAAAACGCTGTGCCAGCGAATCCACTTCTTTGCCTAACTCGCCTTCCATAGAGTGCCAGAAGGGGATCTCAGTGGCGGCCATGGCATGGCTGCTGAGCGTCAGACCGAGCAGCACGCTCATCAGGCTACGACGAAAGGTAACGACGGACATAGAATTTTCCTGTGCAGGTAAATACGCGTGAAATCACGGATTTCTGGTTCGCGAAGTAACATGACACGGGGAAATGACGGATTAATAACAGGCAGATGACAGCGGGGTGACAGGCTTTATTGAGGAAAAGAGGACGCTGGCAGCACGGCGGCAAAACGCCCACGCTGCCAGTTTTTAGTTACATAAATTGCAGAGCAATTGGAAGCTGAAAAGGCATGACTGAGGTTTTAAACCACGCCCACAAGGCCATCCTCAGCTCCCCCAAATCGATGCTCAAGGCCGTCGGCGGCACATTCCGCATCACTTTCAAAGGCCGTCGGCGGCGCAGCCAGGTTGCGGGCGGACAGCGCGCAGCCACCGGAGCGTACACGTAGTACGTGAGGATGGCGAGCACTGCCCAACCGGAACCTGGCAAGTAAGCCAGGCCGTGCCCCATCAGGCACCTAAGTAAGCGCTGCGGACGGCTTCGTTGGAGAGAAGAGCTGCACCGCTATCTTCGAGCACGACATGCCCGTTCTCCAGCACATAGCCCCGATCCGCCAGCTTCAGCGCCTGATTCGCATTCTGCTCCACCAGGAAAATCGTCATCCCTTCGCTGCGCAACTGCTCAATGGTGTCGAAGATCTGCTGAATAATGATCGGTGCCAGTCCCAGCGACGGCTCATCCAGCAGCAGCAGGCGCGGCTGGCTCATCAGCGCACGGCCAATCGCCAGCATCTGCTGTTCGCCGCCTGACATCGTTCCGGCGCGCTGGATTTTACGCTCCTCCAGCCGCGGGAAGAGTTCATACACGCGCTTAATCCGCGTCAGATACTCCGGGCGGCTGGCAAAAAAGCCGCCCATCGCCAGGTTCTCTTCCACCGTCATGCGCGAAAACACCCGCCGTCCCTCTGGCACGATGGCGATTGCTTCACGCATAATGCGCGCCGTTTGCCAGTCGGTAATCGCTTTGCCATCAAAGGTGATAGTGCCCTGGGTCGCGCGGGGTTCGCCGCACAGCGTGCCCAGCAGCGTGGTTTTTCCGGCTCCGTTAGCGCCAATCAGGGTGACAATTTCGCCCTGATTGATATAGAGGCTGACGTTGTGCAGCGCCTGAATTTTGCCGTAGTGAGCGCTGACGTTCTCAATGGTTAACATCGCATTTGCCATCTCAGGCCTCTCCTAAATAGGCACGAATGACATCCGGATTATTACGAATCTCCTCCGGCGTTCCGTTAGCCAGCGGCGTTCCCTGATTAACCACGTAAATACGGTCAGAAATACCCATCACCAGCTTCATATCATGTTCAATCAACAGCACCGACACCTTGTGTTCGCCACGCAGCTCCGCAATCAGCGCGTCCAGCTCATGGGTCTCTTTCGGGTTAAGACCCGCTGCCGGTTCATCCAGCATCAGGATCTCCGGGCGCGTCACCATGCAGCGCGCAATCTCCAGCCGACGCTGCTGACCATAGGCCAGATTACCCGCCTGACGGTTTGCCAGATCCAGCAGACCCACCCGCTCCAGCCAGGTCGCCGCACGATCCAGCGCCTCGCTCTCACTGCGGCGAAACGCCGGGGTTTTCAGCAGGCCGGAAAATACGCCGCTTTTCAGATGCTGATGCTGCGCGACCAGCAGGTTCTCAATCACCGTCATCTCACGGAACAGGCGCACATGCTGGAAAGTGCGCACGATGCCCATCCGCGCAATCTTCTGGCCCGGCAGCCCTTCCAGATGCTGCTCACGCAATTTGATCGTGCCGCCGGTGGGCTTGTAAAAGCCGGTCAGGCAGTTGAACACGGTGGTTTTACCGGCACCGTTGGGGCCAATCAGTGAAACGATCTCCTGCGGACGCAGCTCCAGTGCCACATTGTTCACGGCTAACAGACCGCCGAAGCGCATCATCAGGCCTTCAACGGCTAATAAAGGCTGAATCATGCCTGTTCTCCTTTTTTAGCGGCTCTGAGCTTCAGATGCGGACGCTTCATCGGTAATAATCCCTGCGGACGCCAGATCATCATCAACACCATCAGGCCACCCAGCACCAGCATGCTGTACTCATTAAGATCGCGCATCAGCTCGCGTGACACCACCAGCAGAATGGCGGCCAGAATCACCGCAAACTGCGAGCCCATCCCACCCAGTACCACAATCGCCAGCACAAAGGCGGACTCGACAAAGGTAAAGGACTCCGGACTGACAAAGCCCTGACGCGCCGCGAACAGACTACCGGCAAAGCCCGCAAATGCGGCACTGATGGTAAAGGCGGTCAGCTTGATGCGGGTCGGACTCAGGCCCAGTGAACGGCAGGCAATCTCATCCTCGCGCAGCGCTTCCCAGGCCCGGCCCAGCGGCATCCGCAGCAGCCGGTTGATCACAAAAAGCGTCAGTACTACCAGCAGCAGCGCCACCAGGTAGAGAAAGATGATGCGGTCGCTGGGATCGTACTTCAGCCCAAAGAAGTTGTGGAAAGTATCCCAGCCGCCTTCACGCGGCGTACGGCCAAACTCCAGACCAAACAGCGTCGGTTTCGGGATCTGGCTGATGCCATTTGGCCCGCCGGTCAGGGCGGTATTGTTCAGCAGCAGAATACGTACGATCTCACCGAAGCCCAGCGTCACAATCGCCAGATAGTCGCCGCGCAGTCGCAGTACCGGGAAGCCCAGCAGCAGGCCAAACAGCGCCGCAACCATGCCAGAGAGCGGCAGGCACTGCCAGAAGCCAAGACCGTAATAGTGGTTCAGCAGCGCAAAAGTATAAGCGCCGATGGCGTAGAAGCCGCCATAACCCAGTACCAGCAGGCCAGAGAGGCCGACGACGACGTTTAAGCCCAGACCCAGCATCACGTAGATCAGCGTCATGGTAGCGATATCGACGGTGCCGCGTGACACCAGGAATGGCCAGGCAATCGCGGCGATAATCAGCACCGCCATCACCAGCTTCTGCTTCGGCGTCGAGCCATCCAGACCAGGCAACACCAGCGCCGGACCAGAGATTTTCTTCAGGCCGCTTTGCCAGATCGGACGCAGCAGCTGGAACAGAAACACCACCGCACAGCCTGCGGCGATCCAGTTCCAGCGCACGCTACCGGCGTTCTGCACCACCAGATTCGTGCCGTCCAGATTCAGGCGCAGTCCCATAAAGAAGGTGGCCAGCACCAGCAGCATCAGGGAGGAGATCAGGGCGTTGATAAAAGAGGTCTTCATACTTTTTCGACCTCCGGACGACCCAGAATCCCGGTCGGCATCACCAGCAGGACCACAATCAGCAGGGCAAACGAAACCACATCTTTATATTCCGTGCTGAGATACGCAGAAGTCAGCGCTTCAGCAATCCCCAGCACCAGGCCGCCAATCATGGCACCCGGAATACTGCCAATCCCACCCAGCACGGCAGCGGTGAAGGCTTTCATGCCCGCCATAAAGCCGATGAAGGGGTTGATCGAACCGTAAAACTGGCCCAGTAATACGCCCGCGACTGCCGCCATCGCGGCACCGATCACAAAGGTCAGCGAGATCACGCGGTCGGTGTTAATCCCCAGCAGGCTGGCCATTTTCAGGTCTTCTGCGCAGGCGCGACAGGCGCGGCCCATGCGGGAGTAACGGATAAAGGTGGTCAGCGCCAGCATCGCCAGGAAGGTCACCACCCAGATCACAATCTGCATGGTAGAGATGGTCGCGGCAAAACCGTTGCTCTCGCCTACCGTCCACTGTCCGGTGATCAGGCTCGGCAGCGCCAGGTCGCGTGAACCCTGGGTCAGGCTGACGTAGTTTTGCAGGAATATCGACATCCCGATGGCGGAGATCAGCGCAATCAGGCGCTTGGATGAACGCACAGGCCGGTAGGCGACGCGCTCAATGCTCCAGCCGTAAGCGCTGGAGATAATGACGGCCATCACAAAGCCAGCTGCAATCATCAGCCAGGTGGTGTCGATGCCCATCATCATCAGGGCGGCAATCACGATAAAGGAGACATAGCTACCGATCATGTAAACCTCGCCGTGGGCGAAGTTAATCATGCCGATAATGCCGTAAACCATGGTGTAACCGATGGCGATCAGCGCGTAGGTGCTTCCCAGGGTCACACCATTAAACATCTGCTGAATAAAATAGAGGAACTGCTCGGACATACCTTGACCCTTACTTAACCGATCGCAGGCGATCGGGGTACAAAAAACGCCTGGCAAACGGGCACCAGGCGTTCGTGTCGCTGGTCAGGAGAAACCGGTTATCCGGCTTCCCGCTCACCACAAAACAGCCTGGTTTATTTCACAGCGGTCGAGGTGCCATCGGCATGCCATTTGAAGACGCCGAATTCAAAGCCCTTGAGATCGCCCTTCTCATCCCAGTTCAGGTTGCCCATCACGGTTGGGACCGCAGCGCCTTCCTTGAGGTTTTTCACGATAGCGTCCGGCTCTGCGCTCTTGCTGCGCTCCATGCCGGTTGCCAGCGACTGCAGTGCTGCATAGGTGGTCCAGACGAACGGGCCGGTCGGATCCAGTTTCTTCGCTTTCAGCGCGTCCACAATCGGTTTGTTGGTTTCAACCTGGTCGTAGCGTTTCGGCAGAGTCACCAGCATGCCTTCAGAGGCTGCACCGGCGATGTTCGACAGCGAGGCGTTACCCACGCCTTCTGGTCCCATAAATTGAGTTTTCAGACCCGCAGCGCGCGCCTGACGCACGATCTGCCCCATTTCCGGGTAGTAACCGCCGAAATAGACGAAATCGACGTTCTCTTTCTTGAAGCGGGCCACCAGCGTAGAGAAATCTTTATCGCCTGCGGTGATCCCTTCAAACATTACGATATTGGCGCCCTGCTTTTTCAGGCTCTCCTGCACGGAGCGCGCCAGGCCTTCGCCATACTGCTGTTTGTCATGCACCACAGCGATACGCTGCGGTTTCAGCTCGGTCATTACGTATTTCGCGGCGGTCGGCCCTTGATCGGAGTCGAGGCCGGTGGTGCGCATAATCAGTTTATAGCCACGGGAAGTCAGGTCAGGTGCGGTCGCGGCCGGGGTGATCATCAGCACGCCTTCATCTTCATAGATGTCAGACGCCGGCTGGGTGGAGGAAGAGCAAAGGTGGCCGATGACGTAGCGGATGCCGTCGTTAATCACCTTGTTCGCGACCGCAACCGCCTGTTTCGGATCACAGGCGTCGTCATATTTCACCGCCACCAGCTTGTTGCCGTTAACGCCGCCTTTGGCATTGATATCTTCAATCGCCTGCGTTGCACCGGCGAACTGCATGTCGCCGTACTGCGCCACCGGACCCGACATTGCGCCGACAATGGCCACTTTGATATCTTCAGCCAGCGCCGCATGGCTCATCGCCAGTGCTACACATCCCGCCAGTAATGCGCGACCTTTCATTTTCATCCTGACTACCCCATTTGTTTTGTCGTGTATGTTGTGAGTGCTTGCGTTGCCAGATAAAGTCGAAAACTGATTAATGATGAATGAGTTAGCGTACTTTTCTGACATTTATTAGTAATAAGGCTTTATTTTTCAGGTTATTAAACAGGAAGTTTCTTCTGTAAATCAACTGACACATTCAGAATTGACCGGGTTAAACAGCATAATACACTGGATGCAACGGCCGGTTTATAACCACTTTGCCAGCGCGTTATGCTGGATTGATCGCCCGCTATCCAGGTTTACTCCTGTTATCCTGGCATCCAGGCCATCTTTTGACCTGTTTTATTGATGAAAATGTGGCGGCCCTCTGGTTGTATACTTTCGCTACACTTTCCCCTTTTTTAGAGGTTTTTGTTATGAAGCTCACTATCCAGCGCCTGACCGCGCTGACGCCGCAGGACCGCATCGATCTTGGCAAAGTCTGGCCGGATCTGGAGATGGAAAAACTGGAACAGGGTTTGAGTGAGTCTCATCGTCTTTACGCGGCGCGTTTTAACGATCGCCTGCTGGCGGGTTTGCAGCTGGAAATTTCCGGCATCCACGGCAAGGTTCACCGGCTGGCGGTGCGCGATGTCACCCGGCGACGCGGGGTAGGCCAGTATTTGCTGGAGGAGACGATCAGGCAGAATGGTTCAATCGCGGACTGGTGGATTGCCGATGATGGCAGTGACGATCAGCAGGTACGCGCGGCGTTTATGCAGGCGTGTGGCTTCAGGGCGCAGAGTGACGGCTGGATACGGGCGGCAGACTAGCCGGACGCAGAAAACAAAAAGGGCGACATCATCTGTCGCCCCTTAAGGTGTTGAAGTGCGTTACGCTTCAATCGCCATACGCAGTTTCTTCATGGCGTTCTTTTCCAGCTGCCGGACACGTTCGGCGGATACGCCGTACTGATCGGCCAGCTCCTGCAGCGTGGTTTTATTGTCTTCGTCCAGCCAGCGGGCGCGAATAATGTGCTGACTACGCTCATCCAGACCTTCCATCGCATAGCTCAGCTTGTCAGCCGCGTGCGCATCCCAGTTATCCTCTTCGATGCCGTCGGCAAAGTCAGAGGTTTTATCCTGCAGATACAGCACCGGTGCCATAGAACGGCCTTCGCTGCTCTCGTCGTCGGCAGACATATCAAAGGTCATATCCTGCGCGGCCATACGCGATTCCATTTCGCGCACGTCTTTGCTGCTTACGCCCAACTCGCGCGCAACCATCTCGACTTCGTCCTGATTGAACCAGCCCAGACGCTGCTTGGTTTTACGCAGGTTAAAGAACAGCTTACGCTGTGCTTTGGTGGTCGCGACTTTCACGATACGCCAGTTACGCAGCACGTATTCGTGAATCTCCGCTTTAATCCAGTGCACGGCGAACGAAACCAGACGCACGCCCACTTCAGGGTTGAAGCGACGCACCGCTTTCATCAGGCCGATGTTACCTTCCTGGACCAGGTCAGCCTGTGGCAGACCATAGCCGGAGTAATTACGAGCGATATGAACTACAAAGCGTAGGTGTGACAGGATCAGCGTCTTAGCTGCTTCCAGATCGCCCTGGTAATGCAGCCGTTCAGCCAGCGCTTTTTCCTCTTCTGCCGAAAGCATCGGCCAGGTATTCGCCGCCCGGACGTAAGACTCCAGGTTGCCAAGAGGAGCAATAGCTAAAGTTTGCATTTCTTTGGTCATTCAAACCCTCACAAATTCAGTGGAATTGCCGCACATTTCCCTGCGCAGACGATACATTACGTCAACGTCACGCGAGATCCGAAAGCAATCTGTGCTACTTAGAGTGATAAAGTTATCCACAAGTTCAATTATAGCAGTGAATATTTTACACACAGATGACAGGAAGGGAAGAGGGGAAAATCCTCTGCACCCACCATCGGTAGCAGAGGACCATTATAACAAAAAAATGTTGCAGGCGTTTACTGCGGCGTAAATCGACGTAAATGTTGTACCGTCGCCAGCCAGGCTGCGACCCAGCCGATGATGGCCGCAATCAGCAGCAGCAGTAGCGCTTCATCCCAGGAAAAGCCTTCCAGCGAGAAAGTGGTACCAAATACGGTTGCCACACTGGCGACGACCGACTGCAGACGCAGCACCAGCACTTCTGACAGCAGCAGCGACAGCACTGCCCCACTGAAGCCCAGCAGCGCTCCGCCGTAGAGGAACGGACGCAGGATAAAGCCGTCAGTGGCACCAATCAGCTTCTGCACGTTAATGGTGTCGCGCCGGGCAAAGATGCTAAGACGGACGCTGTTACCGATCACCAGGAAGACCGCTACAATCATCAGCACGCCAATCATTGAGGCGATTTGCCCCACCAACCCAGTCAGCGCCGCCAGCCGCGCAAACCAGCTGTCATCCATTCGCACTTCATCCACGCCCTGCACTTTGCTCACCCGATCGCGCAGGCTCTGCATGGTGTCTGAGTTCTGGAAGTTGAGCTTAGGCGTGATGATGGCCACCGCAGGCAGCGGATTCTGCTCCAGCATATCCATTGCGCCACCAAAGCCTGACCAGTTACGGAATTCGTTCAGCGCCTCTTCCCGCGTCAGGTAGTTGACGTTATCCACGCCTTCAACCTGCTTGAGCTGTGCCACCACATTTTCTGCCGCCGTATCATCCAGCGTTTTGGAGAGATAAACGGTCAACTGCGGCGCCGGGTACCACTGCGTGGCCGCCTGGCTGACGTTTTTCCACACCATGTAGCAGACGCTGGGCAGCGTCAACGAAATGGCGATGACCATCACCGTCAGCAGCGTCGCTAGTGGCTGACGCCACATGTCCGAAAGTGTGCCGCGCAGCGCATAGCGCCACTGCTCCTGCCAGCCGCCCTTCAGCGCTTTACTCTTCGACTTCGACGGCTGCTTCGCTTTCGGTGCAGCCGGACGTTTAATACGTTTATTGACCATCGTGGCCTCCGTGCAGACGTCCCTGATTCAGCGTCATCATCCGGTAGTTGCGTCGGGCGATCAGGCCGCTGTCATGCGTCGCCATCAGGACGGTGACGCCGACGCGGTTAAACTCTTCGAACAGGCGCAGAATGTCTTCTGACAGCGCGTCGTCCAGGTTACCAGTCGGTTCATCGGCCAGCAGCACGGCCGGCTTGTTCACCACCGCACGGGCGATGCCCACACGCTGCTGTTCACCGCCCGAAAGCTGAATCGGATAACTTTTCGCTTTGTCGAGCAGGCCCACTTTATCCAGCGCCGCCGAAACGCGACGACGGATATCCTCACCGCTGGCACCGGAAATAATCAGCGGGATCGCCACATTGTCATAAACCGACCGATCCATCAGCAGGTGGTGATCCTGGAAGATCATGCCAATCTGACGACGCAGGAAAGGCACCTCACTGTTACCCAGGCGGGAAATGTCATGGCCGCTGAACCAGATTTTTCCGGCACTCGGGCGCTCAATGCCACAAATCAGCTTCAGCAAGGTACTTTTACCGGCACCGGAGTGGCCGGTCAGAAACGCCATTTCGCCGGGACGCAGATGGAAATCTACCCCCTGCAGCGCCTGACGTCCGCCGAGATATGCCTTACTGACCTCTTCAAAGCGAATCATCCTAATTAGTCCTCTCGGGCAAACAGTGCCTCAATAAAATCTTCCGCCTTAAACGGCCGTAAATCTTCAATGCCTTCACCGACGCCGATGTAGCGAATCGGGATACCGAACTGATCGGCCACCGAGAAGATCACGCCGCCTTTGGCGGTGCCATCCAGCTTAGTGAGCGCAATCCCGGTCAGGCCGACGGCTTCATTAAACAGTCGGGCCTGGCTGACCGCATTCTGTCCGGTGCTGGCATCCAGCGTCAGCATCACTTCGTGAGGCGCGGAATCATCCAGCTTTTTCATCACGCGGGTAATTTTCTTCAGCTCTTCCATCAGGTGCGATTTGTTCTGCAGACGACCCGCCGTATCGGCAATTAGCACGTCAACGCCGCGTGATTTCGCGGCCTGAATGGCATCGAAGATCACCGAAGCGGAATCTGCGCCGGTATGCTGCGCAATGACCGGAATGTTATTACGCTGGCCCCACACCTGCAGCTGCTCAACCGCCGCGGCACGGAAGGTATCACCGGCCGCTAACATCACGGACTTGCCCTCGGCCTGATACTGGCGCGCCAGCTTACCGATGGTAGTGGTTTTACCCACGCCATTGACGCCCACCATCAGGATGACAAACGGCGTTTTGCCTGACACGTCCAGTGGCGCATCCACTTTCGCCAGAATCGAGGCCATCTCTGCTTTCAGCAGGCCGTAGAGCGCTTCCGCGTCACGCAACTGCTTGCGGTTTGCCTGCTGGGTAAGGTTGGTGATGATGCGGCGCGTGGTATCCACGCCCACATCCGCAATCAGCAACTGCTCTTCCAGCTCGTCAAACAGGTCATCATCAATCTTTTTGCCACGGAACAGGCTGACAAAACCGGAACCGAGGTTCTGACGGGTCTTGACCAGGCTGCGCTTCAGGCGGGCAAAGAAACCCTCTTTGCTAGGACGCTCCTGCTCCTGCACGATGAGCGGTGCGGCGGCCAGCGGCAGATCGCTGACGGTATCGGATAACGACTCAGTCGGTTCCTGGTCAGTGACGTCGGCGTCACCCAGTGCCAGTGCGGTCAGCTCTTCCTCGGTCAGCGGCGCATCTGCTTCGCTATCCTGAGTTTCCGCGATCGCTGCGTCATCCAGCACCTGTGGCGTGAGCACTTCGTTGTTTAACGGTGCTTCGCTGTGCGGGGGTTCGACGATCTCTGCATCGCCCAGCGCCAGCGCCGTCAGCTCTTCTTCGCTTAACGGTGCCTCGGTTTCGCTGTGCGGGATGTCAACGATCTCTGCGTCGCCGAGCGCCAGTGCCGTCAGCTCCTCTTGGCTTAACGGCGCGTCTGCGGGTTCCGCATCAGCGATCGGCGTAACCACATCGTCGGCGTCGATAACCGGCGTCGCGTCATGTTCAGGTGCAGCAACTTCCAGTAGCGCTTCAGGGTCGGCCTCAATCGGCTCAGCCTCATCCAGCACCGCAGGTGCTGATTCATGCGGCGCTGCCGCAGTGACTTCCGCCTCACGCTGCTGTCCGGCCACCGTTTCGGTGATGACGACAGTCTCTTCCGCTTGTGCTTCAGCCTGGCTTAATGCCGGGGCTTCCTGTTCTGTCTGCTGCTGTTCGGGCTGAGCGACCTCTGGTGTCTGCTCCTCCGCTGCAGGTTGTTTCTCTTCCTCTTTGCCAAATCCCAGCCAGGAAAAAAAGCCACGTTTTTTCTCTTTTGCCATTGTGTGACGACACTCCTCGATGGCTTTGTCCCGGTCGCGCGTGGTTTCCAGGGGTAAATCAATGAAATTGGTCAGCGCCAGACCGGCGTAAACCGCAGAATAATGCATGACTTCAGCAACTCAGTAGTCTAACACTTTCCAGCCAGCTCACCACAGCACCCTTTTTTAACGTTTCTTCTCACCGATTCGCCCGTTAAACTACGCAACAAATTATGACGAGTTGTGAGCAAGATGAATAAAAACCCCCGCAGTACAGGCGGTGCCGGGCAGATTCGCATCATTGGCGGTCAGTGGCGCGGACGCAAATTGCCGGTGCCGGACAGCGCCGGACTGCGCCCGACCACCGATCGGGTTCGCGAGACGCTGTTTAACTGGCTGGCCCCGGTGCTGCCAGAAGCGCGCTGCCTTGATTGCTTTGCCGGTAGCGGCGCATTAGGACTGGAAGCGCTGTCGCGTTACGCGGGATCGGCGACGTTGCTGGAACTGGAACGTCCGGTGGCACAGCAGTTAACAAAAAATCTGCAGACGCTGCGCGCTACGAATGCCACCGTGGTTCAGACCAATGCGCTAAACTGGCTGGCACAGGCGGGTACACCCTTTGACGTGGTGTTTATCGATCCGCCGTTTCGTCAGGGATTGCTGGAGCAGACGCTACAGTTGCTGGAGCAGAATAACTGGCTGGCCGATCAGGCGCTGATTTACGTCGAAAGTGAAGTGGAAAATGGCGCACCGCCGGTGCCGCCAGAGTGGGATCTTTATCGCGAGAAAATAGCCGGACAAGTGGCTTATCGTTTGTATCAACGTCAACAGGAGACGCAGGATGTTACTTAATTTGGGGCGTCTGTTGATGCTATGCGTGTGGGGATTTTTACTGGCTAATCTGGTCCATCCCTACCCGAAGCCACTGACTTATTTTATCAACGTTGCACTGATCTTCATGATCCTGATGCATGGTCTGCAACTGGTATTACTGCGCACGACGCAGACCAAAGATGCACCGCCGATTGACCGCGTCACCCAGGCGAAAGTGTTTCTGTTTGGCGTGTTTGAACTGGTCGCCTGGCAGAAGAAAAACTTCCCACGCAAAAAGTAGTGTCGGGCGGGCGCAATGCCCGCCTTACTGCACGGGCGTGAAGCTGATAAAGCGCGTGCCCTGCATCTTCAGCTCTCCTCTCGCGCCTTTATCCAGCTGATGATACTCCCCCTCTTTAAGCTGCACTTTGATGTCGCTGTCACCGTTCAGCGGATGAAACAGCACCTCATACCGCATCTCTTCCCCGGCGATGACTTCACGCTGCCGTGAACGACGATTAGGCGAAGGGAATTCACGCTTAGTTTTGACTTCAGCCTGCAGAGCACGCGTGGGGGAGGCATCATTCACCGCAGCCTCACGCCGTTGCTTAATAAACTGACGACTCGCCAGCACAGCGATAGTCGCCAGAACGATGATAAAGATTAACGGTGGTTTGCTCATAGCGCTCTCATGCCTGTTAAATCAGGCGGCAAAGCATACAACCAGAGTTGCCTGATTGTCACATCTCAGAGGCTTAACCTAAACTGGAAGTGATATTTTGGGATCTTTCACCATTTTGAGTAAAAAAGGGAGAAACAATGCTCTGGTCTTTCCTCGCTGTACTTTTCTCCGGCTGGCTCTATGTCGATGCCACCTATCGCGGCCCACAATGGCAGCGCTGGCTGTTTAAGCCCGTCACGCTGCTGCTGCTGGTCGGGCTCGCCTGGCAGGCTCCGGTGCTGCAAACCACGGACTATCTGATTCTGGCCGGTCTGGTTGCGACACTGGTCGGTGATGCGTTAACGCTGCTGCCGCGTCAGCAGATGCTCTATGCCGTCGGGGCGTTTTTCCTGTCGCACCTGCTCTATACGCTCTGCTTCGCCGCCAGTATGACCATGACCTTCTTCTGGCCGATTCCGCTGACGCTGCTCATCATCGGTGCCGCCCTGATTGGCATTATCTGGAGCCGACTGGAGGATCTGCGCTGGCCTGTCTGCACCTTTATTGGCATGACGGTAGTGATGACCTGGATAGCGACCGAGCAGTACTTCTTCCGTCCGACCGATTACAGCTTCTCGATCATGGTCGGTGCCGGTCTGCTGCTGCTGGCCAACGCGGTCTGGTTTATCTCGCACTATCGTCGTCGCTTCAGCGCTGACAGTGCGATTGTGGCCGCCTGCTACTTTGCCGGTCACTTTATGATCGTGCGTTCACTGTGGGTCGTCTGAAAAATTAGTCTTGACTCTGGAGTTCACTCCAGAGTGTAGGATAAGGGATGAGCAACGTTGCTCATCCCGCGACTCTTACACTCCGGAGGTCATATGCATCAACATCACGCCTGTGGCTGCGGCAAACCGCGTGCCAGCCACGCCGCAGCAAAACCGCTGTGCCAGGTTCGTCAGGCCCGTCCACTCTCCCTTTCTATTCATGCTGCTACGCCCGTGACGGCGGATACGGCAGGCTGCTGCTGTGACTGCAACAGCAGCCCTGGCAATGAGGCCGACACTGCTGAGGAAAGCGACCGGCGAGGTGCCTGGCCCTTTAGCTGGCAGGTCAGCGGCATGGATTGCCCGGGCTGCGCCCGCACCATTGAAACCGCCGTCCGCCAGGTAAAAGGCGTGACCAATGCCCGCGTGCTGTTCAGCAGCGAGAAGCTGGTGGTGAACGCTGACAACGATGTACAAAGCGCCGTTGAACAGGCGGTAAAAAAAGCCGGTTTCCAGCTTGCTACACCTTCGGAGACGCCGTCCGCAAGCTCGCGCTGGCAGCAGAACCGGATACTGATTTTGCTGGCGCTGCTGGTGCTCGCCAGCAGCGTTCTCAGCCAGTTTGCACCCGTCTGGGGCGATCGGCTGTTTGTGCTGACCACCCTGGTCGGCCTGGTCCCGGTCGCGCGCGGTGCCTGGCAGCGTCTGCGCAGCGGATCGCCTTTTACCATTGAGACATTAATGACGCTGGCGTCGGCAGGCGCGTTGATCATTGGCGCGCATGCAGAAGCCGCCATGGTGCTGGTGCTGTTTCAGCTGGGCGAACAGCTGGAAAGCTATGCCGCGTCCAGGGCACGCAGCGGCGTCACCAGCCTGATGGCGTTGCGGCCTGAATCAGCGATTCGCCTGGAACAAGGCAAGCGCAGTGAGGTGCCGCTGGCGGCGCTGCAACCGGGTGATGTGATTGAAGTCGCGGCGGGCAGCCGTTTGCCGGTCGATGGTTGTTTAATCAGCCCGCTCGCCAGTTTCGATGAGAGCGCGCTGACCGGTGAGTCACTGCCGGTCACCCGCGCCAGCGGTGAAAAAATCCTGGCCGGTGCCACCAGCGTGGATCGGCTGGTGACGCTGGAAGTGGTGTCGAAACCGGGGGAAAGCGCGATTGACCGTATCCTGCAGCTGATTGAGGAAGCAGAAACGCACCGTGCGCCGGTTGAACGCTTTATCGATCAGTTCAGCCGCATCTATACGCCGCTGGTGATGCTGCTGTCGCTGCTGGTGATGGTCGTGCCACCCCTGCTCTTCGCAGGCGACTGGCAGCCGTGGATCTACAAAGGACTGACCCTGCTGCTGATTGGCTGCCCCTGTGCGCTGGTGATCTCTGTGCCAGCCGCGATTACCTCAGGGCTGGCTGCGGCGGCGCGTCAGGGTGCACTGATTAAAGGTGGTGCGGCGCTGGAACGCCTGAGTTCGCTGCGCAGGATGGCCTTTGATAAAACCGGCACCCTGACGCTGGGCAAGCCCCAGCTGACGCAGATCCTGCGGTTTGGCACAGCTAGCGAGTCAGAGATGCTGGCGTTAAGCGCTGCGGCGGAACAGGGTGCGACCCATCCGCTGGCCAGCGCTATCGTGGCGGCCGCGCAGGCGCGTGATCTGGTCATTCCTGACGCGCAGGCTCAGCAGGTGCAGGCGGGACGCGGCATCAGTGCGCGGGTCTCAGGCCAGCAGATTCAGCTGCTGACGCCCGGCCATACGCCCGGCCTGACGCCGCAGCAAAGCGCGCAGATTGCGCAGCAGGAAGCCGAAGGTGAAACCCTGGTGGTACTGATGCGCGATGGCGAGGCGCTCGGTGCGCTGGCCCTGCGCGATCAGCTGCGCGACGATGCCGTGGAGGCGTTAAAAGCGCTGAAAAAGCTGGGCATTGAGAGCCTGATGCTGACCGGCGATAACCCGCGCGCGGCAGCAACCATTGCCCGCCAGCTCGATATTGATTATCGCGCCAGCCTGCTGCCCGCCGATAAGGTGGCGGCCATCCGTGAACTGAGTCAGCAGCAGCCGCTGGCGATGATCGGAGATGGCATTAACGACGCCCCGGCGATGAAAGCGGCGACGCTGGGCATTGCGATGGGCAGCGGCACCGATGTCGCGCTGGAAGCGGCCGATGCGGCCCTGACGCGGAATCAGCTCAGCAACCTGGCCCCGATGATTGCGCTGGCGCGTCGTACGCGGCGCATCATCCGCCAGAATATCGGCATTGCGCTGGGGCTGAAGGCGATTTTCCTGGTCACCACCCTGCTGGGTCTGACCGGACTCTGGCTGGCGGTGCTGGCAGATTCCGGTGCGACCGCGCTGGTCACCGCCAACGCGCTGCGGTTACTGCGGCGCCGTGACTGAGTAAAAGGCTCTGTCTGAAGAGTAGGGTTAACGGCGGCCTGAACGGCTGCTATTAACCCGCCATACCTTTGCGGATCAGAAACTGATAGGGCAGCGCGTCGGTCTGCTGTGCCAGCAGGCCATGTTCCATGAAGCGGCAGAAGCCGGGAATATCGCGGGTCGTCGCCGGATCATCGGCGATAATCAGTAACGTCTCGCCATCCTGCAGGCTGCGTACGGTTTTGCGCACCATCATCACCGGCTCCGGGCAACGCAGGCCACGGGCGTCCAGCTGATGGTCGGCAGAGGAAAAAGCATCGCTCATAATCAACTCGGTTCAGGTAAGGGGCGCTCATTCTAGCGCGTGTTGGCGGTGAAGCAAGGCGATAACGATTGCGTTAAAATTAACCATTGCATAAAAAGCACAACGCGGTAATATGCCGCCGCTTTTTGCTCATAAAACTGCCAGGCGCTGCCCGAACGGCGTCCCGCAATGGGTTCCCTCACCCCAACATTAAAAAGGTTGAATATGCTCGCATTTTCTTCACGTCAGCGCATGCATGCGCTTTTCTGGTTATCGCTGTTTCACCTGCTGGTGATCACCTCCAGTAACTACCTGGTTCAGTTGCCGATCTCTGTCTTTGGCTTCCACACCACATGGGGTGCGTTCAGCTTTCCGTTTATCTTCCTGGCGACCGATCTCACCGTGCGTATTTTTGGCGCACCGCTGGCCCGACGCATTATTCTGGCCGTGATGATCCCGGCGCTGTTTATCTCTTACGCTGTCTCGGCGCTGTTCTATCAGGGTGAATGGCAGGGCTGGCAGGCGCTGGAAGTGATGAACCTGTTTGTTGCCCGTATCGCCTGCGCCAGCTTTATGGCTTATGCACTGGGTCAGATCCTCGACGTTCATGTATTTAACCGTCTGCGTCGTCTGCCTCAGTGGTGGATAGCACCCGGCTGCGCCATGTTCCTGGGGAATATCAGCGATACGCTGGCCTTCTTCTTTATCGCCTTCTATAAAAGCCCCGATGCGTTTATGGCGCAGCACTGGGTCGAGATCGCCCTGGTGGATTACAGCTTCAAGGTGCTGATCTGCATGGTCTTCTTCCTGCCCGCCTACGGCGTGCTGCTCAATGCCGCGCTAAAACGTCTGGCTGAACGCCAGACCGCCCGCCAGGTCAATTTCGGCTAAGAACTTATATAATTTCCGCCATTACCCGCTAAGATCTTCTGACAATCATCAGGTTGCGTTTGCAACCTGATTCCTGTTGTATTAATGCCTGACTGGAAACTTAAAAAAGGGATTCTGATGCGCAACCTGGTGAAATATGTAGGAATGGGTTTACTGGTACTTGGCCTGGCGGCCTGTGACCAGAAGAAAGATGAAGCGGCGAACGACAACGGCGTCAGTGCCAGTCAGTCGGCGCAGACCGTCACGCTGATGGATGGCAAACTGAGCTTCTCACTGCCACCAGGCATGTCAGATAAAAGCGGTAAACTGGGTTCGCAGACCACGAACATGCATGTGTATGCGGATGAAACCGGAGCCCGCGCGATTATTGTGATTGCCGGTGACCCGACCAGTGACGGGCTGGATGTGCTGTCGAAGCGCATGGAACAGCAGCAGCGCAACCGCGATCCGCAGCTGCAGGTGGTGTCGAACAAATCTGTGACGCTGAAAGATCAGCCCGCACAGCAGCTGGATACCGTGATTTCTGCCAACAACCAGACTTCATGGTCTTCCGTGGTTCTGGCAAAAGTGGATGGCAAACTGGTGACGCTGCAGATTACGCTGCCAGGCGATAACCAGCAGCAGGCCCAGAGCGATGCTGACAGCATTGTGAAAAGCATTACGCTGAAGTAAAACAAAAGGCGGGCTTCCCACAGGGAAGCCCGCCTTTATTCAGAGCACGTTATAACCCTGTATTTTCCCGGATATATTTCCGCGCTTTCACCGCATACTCAAACGGATTGGCCAGCGCCGGATCCTGCTCCGCTTCCACCACCATCCAGCCTTTGTAGCCGAAATCGTCCAGGATTTTAAACACTGGCTTAAAGTCGATCACGCCATCGCCCGGCACGGTAAAGGTGCCCTTTTTCACCCCTTCCAGGAACGAGAGATGATTCTCGCGTACCTCAGCGACCACCTCATCACGCACATCCTTGAGATGCACGTGGAAGATGCGCGGCAGATATTTTTCCAGTACCGCCAGCATCTTCTGCTGGGAGCCTTCGGAGTAGTAGACGTGGCCGGTGTCATAGAGCAAACCAACCTGCTCGTCGGTCATCGCCATAAACCGGTCGATCTCTTCAGTGGTCTGAATGCCGGTGCCCATGTGGTGATGCAGCGTCACGCGCATCCCCTTCTCTGCTGCGATGCGAGCCAGTTCGTTGTAGCCCTCTGCGGTTAACCGCCACTCTTCATCGCTGAAAATCGCTTTCTCTTCAAACACTGCCAGCGTGGTGCCCTGAATACTTTTACTCTGCTCAGAACAGCCAATCACCCGCGCGCCCATCGCATGCAGGAAGTTCATATGCTCGATGAACTGTTCGATGGTTTTCTCTTTGTCGCCGTTGGCAAAAAAGGTGCTGAACCAGGCGTTGCAGATTTCGATGCCGCGAATATCGAGCATCGGTTTCAGAATCGCCGGATCGCGCGGATATTTGCTGCCCACTTCGCTGCCGGTAAAGCCCGCCAGCGCCATCTCACTGACGGTCTGCTGGAAGGTATTTTCACTGCCGAGATCCGGCATGTCATCGTTGGTCCAGCCGATCGGCGCGATCGCCAGTTTTACATTCTCTTTGTTCATCTTCTTATTCCCAGGCGGAGAGCGGCCAGGCCGCAGAGAGAGCTAAATCAGTTATAGAAAGCAGGACGTGGCGGCATCTCTACCGGCTCAATCGCACCACTGTTCTGCGCTTTGATACAGGCATCGGCGGCCACTGAAGCGGCGAAGCCATCCCAGGCAGAAGGACCGGTAAGCTGGCCCGCTTTGATGTCGTTGATAAACGCCTGCAGCTCAACGTCATACGCCTCGATAAAACGATCTTTCCAGTCCACCAGAATGGTGTTCGACAGGCGGGCATCTTTGCGAAGCTGCACCGAAGAAGGCTCTGGCAGGCGGGCAATCCCCTCTTCACCGACCACTTCACACTGAATGTCATAGCCGTAAGCGCAGTTAACGAAAATCTCGACGTCAATGCGCACCCCTTTGTGGGTTTCGAACAGGACGATCTGCGGGTCTTTCAGCTGACCGTGGGACTTTGACGTCACACGAGGGAAGATCACCTGCACCGTTTTATAGTCGTCGTTTGTCAGCCAGCGCAGCACATCCAGCTCGTGGATCAGTGTGTTGGTGATCGCCATTGGCGTGGTGTAGTTTTCTGGCACGGTCGGGTTACGGTGCGCGCAGTGCAGCATCAGCGGCTCACCGATATCGCCATCGGTGATCACTTTTTTCAGGGCGCGATAGCCCGCATCGTAAGGACGCATAAAACCAACCTGCACCAGGCGTTTACCCGCCTGAATCTCTGCATCCACCACCCGGCGGCAGCCCTCGGCGCTCATCGCCAGCGGTTTTTCACAGAAGACCGGTTTACCGGCGGCAATCGCCGCTAAGGTGAACTCTTCGTGGGTCGGATCCCATGAGGTGACCAGCACCGCATCGACGTTGGGTGACTGAATCACATCGTGGCCATTTTCGAACACCTCCGCCTCAATGTTCAGGCGTTGCAGTGCGGCCCGCGCGCCGTCGACATTGATGTCAGAGACGGCAACCACCTGGGCACCCTGCAGCACATGGCTGCAGCGGCGAATATGTTCCTGACCAATTGCACCTGTACCGATGACGCCAAGTTTCAAAGTCATAATTACACCTGTGTAGGGTTCGTACGGAGAAGAGGAAAACGGGCCGCAGCACGGCCCGGAAATCAGTATTTGCGCGCCTGATCCAGATGGCTGTTGAGCTTGTCCGCCACCGCCTGAGCGCGTTCGGTTTTCGACGCCTGCGCCACGCCAACATGCCACCAGCTGAAATATTTGTGGATCATGGTTTTTGGCAGCACTTTGATGTCGATAAGGGTGGAGACCGTCTGGGTGCGGGCATCTTCCAGCGCCGCTTTAAGCTGTTCCAGGCTGGTGACGCGATAAGTTTTGCAGCCATAACCGGCAGCAATAGCCGCGAAATCGACCGGGATAAAGCCGCCGTCCAGCCTGCCGCTTTCCGCGTTACGGAAACGGAACTCGGTGGTGAAGCTGTCCATACCGTGTTCCATCTGCAGGTTGTTGATACAGCCGTTAGTCATGTTATCCAGCAGCACGACGTTGATCTTCGCCCCTTCCTGAATCGAGGTGACCAGCTCAGAGTGCAGCATCATAAAGGAGCCATCGCCGACCAGCGCATAGACCTCGCGCTGCGGCTGCGCCAGTTTTGCACCCAGCGCGGCATTGACTTCATAGCCCATGCAGGAGTAGCCATATTCGACGTGGTAAGCGTTGTAATCTTTGGTGCGCCAGACGCGCTGCAGGTCGCCCGGCAGGCTGCCTGCGGCGGCTACCACGACCGCATCTTTCGGCAGCTGCTCGTTTAAGGTGCCAAGCACGCTGCTTTGCGTCAGCAGTGACTGAGTCAGGCGGTTAAATTCTGCGAACACCGCTTCGCGGTCGAGATGGTCAGCTATCTCCGGCACAAAGTCGCCATCGTGATATTCCACCTGATAGACGCGCTGCGTCTCTTTCAGCAGCTGGCTCTGCGCCTGCTCAATCTGGTTGCCCCAGTCATTACTGTAGTGCTGTGAGGCCAGTGCAGCGGTGAGCGCGGTCAGCCCTTCACGGGCATCGGCCAGCAGCTGCACGCCATCGAGCTTGTAGCTGTCGAAGTTGCTGACGTTAATGTTCAGGAAGCTGACATCGGGATGCTGGAAAATCCATTTCGATGCGGTGGTAAAGTCGGTGTAGCGGGTGCCGATGCCGATGACTAAATCGGCCTCTTTCGCCAGCAGGTTCGCGGCCAGACAGCCGGTTTCGCCTACGCCGCCGACATTCAGCGGATGGTCAGAGACCAGCGTGCCCTTGCCCGCCTGCGTCTCGGCAAAGGGGATCTGATAGCGCTCGGCAAACTGGCGCAGCGCCTCGCCCGCTTCAGAGTATTTCACCCCGCCGCCGCAGATAATTATCGGCTTGCGCTTACGGTTAATCAGCGTCAGGGCATCCGCCAGCTGCGCCGCGACCGGCAGGCGGCGATCCAGACGGTGCACGCGTTTCTGGAAGAAGTAGTCCGGGTAATCCCAGGCCTCACCCTGCACATCCTGCGGCAGCGACAGCGTGACCGCGCCGGTTTCGGCCGGATCGGTCAGCACGCGCATGGCATTGATACAGGCGGACATCAGCTGCTCAGGGCGGCTGACGCGATCCCAGTATTTGCTGACGGCGCGGAAGGCGTCGTTGGTGCTGATGCTGAGATCGTAGCTCTGCTCAATCTGTTGCAGCACCGGATCGGGCTGACGGGTGGCGAAGACGTCGCCAGGCAGTAGCAGCAAAGGAATGCGGTTAGCGGTCGCAGTGGCGGCGGCAGTAATCATGTTAGCCGCACCCGGTCCCACAGACGAACTGCAGGCGATAATCTGACGGCGCAGCGACTGACGGGCAAAGCCGGTGGCAGCATGGGCCATGCCCTGCTCGTTACGACCCTGCCAGACCACCAGATCGCCGCTATCCTGTTCCAGCGCCTGGCCCAGCCCCAGCACGTTGCCATGGCCGAAAATCGCGAAGATGCCTTTGACGAACTTCGTCTCAGTGCCATCAACATCGATGAATTGATTATCAAGAAATTTAACCAGCGCCTGTGCCGTGGTCAGTCTGATTGTGCCCATGTTTCTTCCTTACATGCTGGTGGACCCCGACTTCCGCGACAGCGCGCAAGGCGTTGTCATTGGCGGAAAAGCGGCCGGAATAACTGAAACGTGAGGCGATTATAAACAAATATATTTTTCATAAAACACGATTACAGAAGAAACATTTCATTTTGCGAGTGAGATCAAATTTAACGATGGCAACAGGTCTGGCGGGCGATCACGACGGGGAAATCTGGAACGTTTAGCAGAGAGTGGTTCATGATGAAAAAATTCATTTCAATGGGGCAGCTTGCCTGACTGGCGTACGGATTCCTGCGATCGCCTTCACAACCCTGACATACCGCACATCGTGACAGCAGAGACCGCGCAGGCGGGAGGCAATCAGGAGTTTTACCTGGTTCACAAAATTGCGATGAATATTTCATTTCATATTGAATATGGAATTTTTATTCCTCATACTTCTCTCATAGCCAGCCAGATACCCACAGACCCGGAAGCAGAGCCTGCCTGGATCGATCTTTTCGCCCGCCAGCTCTGCGAATCACAGAAGGAAACCACAGGTATGAGTACACAACAGAAGCCGCTTGATGTGATTTGTATCGGGCGCATCGCCGTTGATTTTTATGGCCAGCAGATTGGGGCACGGCTGGAAGATGTCACCTCCTTTGCTAAATATCTGGGCGGATCATCGGGCAACGTCGCTTATGGCACCGCGATTCAGGGGCTGAAATCGGCGATGCTGGCGCGGGTGGGAGATGAGCACAATGGTCGCTTTCTGCGTGAGGAATTGCAGCGCGTGGGCTGCAACACCGATGCTCTGATCACCGATGCAAAACGCCTGACCGGCATGGTGATTCTGGGGATTAAAGATGAAGAGACTTTTCCGCTGATTTTCTACCGTGATAACTGCGCTGATATGGGTCTGGTACCGGACGATATCGACGAAGGCTTTATTACCTCGTCCCGCGCGGTGGCAGTCACCGGCACGCACTTATCTCATCCGCAGACCCGTGAAGCGGTGCTGAAAGCGCTGGATATCGCCCGCCGCAATGGCCTGCGAACGGCGCTGGATATCGATTACCGCCCGGTGTTATGGGGACTGACTTCTCTGGGTGACGGTGAAACACGTTTCATTGAGTCGTCTCAGGTCACTCAGCAGTTGCAGGAAGTGGTGCACTATTTCGATTTGATCGTTGGCACCGAAGAGGAGTTTCATATTGCCGGTGGCAGCACCGATACCCTGACTGCGCTGAAGAACGTGCGTCAGGCGAGCCAGGCGACGCTGGTCTGCAAACGCGGTCCGCTGGGTTGCGTGGTGTTTGAAGGTGAAATTCCGGATAGCTGGGAACAGACTCAGCTGCACACCGGCGTGCGCGTCGACGTGCTCAACGTGCTGGGCGCGGGCGATGCCTTTATGTCTGGCCTGCTGCGCGGCTGGCTGAATGATGAAGGCTGGGAGCAGGCGTGCCGTTATGCTAACGCCTGTGGCGCGCTGGTCGTGTCACGCCACGGCTGTGCCCCTGCCATGCCAACCAAAGCGGAGCTGGATGATTTCCTGAGCCGCGACACAGAGGTGAAACGTCCCGATCTCGACAGTCGTCTGAACCATCTGCACCGTGTGACCACCCGTAAGCAGCAATGGCCGGAGCTGAACGTGTTCGCTTTTGACCATCGCAAACAGCTAGCGGATATGGCGCAG
Organism: Pantoea sp. S62; assembly: GCF_016658625.1. Lineage (NCBI taxonomy): Bacteria > Pseudomonadati > Pseudomonadota > Gammaproteobacteria > Enterobacterales > Erwiniaceae > Pantoea > Pantoea sp. S62. The sequence goes on from NZ_JACVVI010000006.1 coordinate 161,066, forward strand.
GAAGCGGGTGTTGATGAGAGCCGTATTCCACAGCTGAAACTGCTGCTGCTGGAAGCCGCTCAGCAGGCGGCCAGTGAGGCGGGATTAGAGAACAAAAGCGGCATTCTGGCGGATACCACGTATGGTCAGAAAGCCCTGAATGCCATCACGGGTAAGAAGTGGTGGATTGGCCGACCGATCGAGCTGCCCAGCTCACGTCCACTGCGTCTGGAGCATGGCAACATCGGCTCGCAGCTAATCGACTGGCCCGCCGAGCATGTCGTGAAATGTCTGGTTTTCTATCATCCGCATGACAGTGCTGAACTGCGCAAAGAGCAGGATGACCTGGTGCTCGACGTCTGGAAAGGCTGTAACAAAAGTGGCCATGAGCTGCTGCTGGAAGTGATTCTTCCCGAGAGCAACCCGGATAAGAATGAAGCCTATTACCTTGATATTCTTAGCCATTTCTACAGCCTGGGTATACAGCCGGACTGGTGGAAACTGCCTCCGCTATCCGCAGAGAGCTGGCAGGCGATCAGTCGTCTGATTGAGGAGCAGGATTCTCTCTGTCGCGGCATTCTGTTGCTGGGTCTGGATGCACCCGAAGAGAAGCTTAAAGCGGGCTTCGCTGCGGCGGCCAACGCGCCATGGGTAAAAGGTTTTGCGGTGGGTCGCACCATCTTTGGTCAGCCTTCGCGTCAATGGTTGCAGGGTGAACTGGACGATCAGGCACTGATTGAGACCGTAAAAGGCAACTATCTGCGGTTGATTGCGTACTGGCGGGCGGCCCGCGCCTGATTTGCTGCTCTGCCCCAGACTGTCTCAACCGCGATGGCCTCAGACTGCTGACTCACTCAAAGCAGGGTGAATGTTGCAGCAACGAATAAGCTCAGCGCGCAGGTAACACGGTCAGAAGAGGAAAGCGTCCCGCGCCAGGGACAAAAACGCCGGGAGCGTTTTTGAACAACGCGAAGCGTTGGCCCGGCAACGGGCGCACCTCATGGATGAGGTGCGTAATCGCGCGGGCCGAGCAGCCATGGATGGCTTGAGCGACTTTCCGATCTGACCGTGTTACCTGAGCCTGTGCGGACTCATAGCAGGCAGAGACAGACTTTTTAGTAATATCACGCCATCCCAACCGGGATGGCGTTTTACTGGTTACCCTTAATCCCTGCTGTCATTTCATCCCGGTTTTCACCCTGTCATTGCCCGCCTGGGCGCGCTAAAGCCAATCTGTGAACCATTTCATAAAGCCATGAAATAAACCGCTTCGTTGACGCAAACAAATGAAATTTTCCATCCATCTGATACTATAGCGCTCATTATGCAGCCATAATTCTAATGATACGGGCAGAAGTGATGAACAATAATCCCACCCAACTTTCTCTCTTGCAGGACGATATTCGTCGCCGCTACGAAACGCTGAGCAAGCGTCTTAAACAGGTTGCGCGCTACATCCTTGATAACAGTAACAGTATTGCTTTCGATACCGTCGCCTCGATTGCTCAGCAGGCCGATGTACCACCGTCGACGCTGATCCGTTTTGCGAATGCGTTTGGCTTCAGCGGCTTCAACGAAATGAAACAGGTTTTTCGTCAGCACCTGATGGAAGAGACGGTCAACTATACCGAGCGCGCGCGTCTGTTTCGTCAGACCTCAACGGACGACAGCGCCAGTGCGCCTGAGAGTCCGGCGGAAATCCTCAACGTCTTTACCATGGTGAACAGCCAGGCGCTGCAGCAGCTGGCGATGCAGGTGAATCCTGAGCAGCTGAACAAAGCAGTAAAACTGCTGAATGAGGCTGAGAACATCTATGTCATTGGCCTGCGTCGCTCGTTCAGCGTCGCCTCCTATCTGGTCTACGCGTTGCGTCATCTGGAGCGTCGTGCGTTTCTGATTGATGGTCTGGGCGGGATGTTTACCGAGCAGCTCAGCCTGGTTAATCCGAAAGATGTGGTGATTGCGATCAGCTACTCGCCCTATGCGCGTGAAGCGGTCGAGGTCGTCGAAATGGGGGCCAAGCGTGGCGCGCATCAGATCGCCATTACCGACAGCCAGGTCAGCCCGCTGGCTGCCTTTAGCGATGTCTGCTTTGTGGTGCGTGAAGCGCAGGTCGATGGCTTCCGTTCGCAGGTCGCCTCACTCTGCCTGGCACAGACGCTGGCGGTGTCACTGGCGCTGAATAACGCCGATAGTTCCGCTCAGTAACCTGCGTTTCGCACAGTAAAAAGGGCAGCCTAACCGGCTGCCCTTTTTTACAGGCATGCGCTGATAAAACCGCTGAGCCTTACTCTGATCGTGGATAGCTGTCGCTGTTCACCCAGGCGTGATCTTTTTCCCAGCTGAATTTCCACAGCCGTACCGGCCCTGCCATCACGTTCAGATAGTAGTTGTTGTATCCGGCCAGCGTCGCCACCGGATGATAGCCACGCGGCACCATCACGACGTCGCGGTTATAGGGTGCCATACAGGCATCCAGTGAGCGATCGTCGGTGTAAACGCGCTGCATGGCAAAACCAGGTTCCGGATCGAAACGGTGATAGTAGGTCTCTTCCAGGTAGGTTTCGTTTTCACTCTCCTCCTGATCATGCTTGTGGCTGGGATAGGAGCTGGTATCGCCTTCGTTGGTATAAACCTCCACCACCAGCAGACTGTCAGCGGGTTCAGTATCAGGCAGGATATTATGCACCAGACGCTGGTTGCGCCCTTTACCGCGATGCTCAACACCGACATCGGCTGGCGCAATCAGTCTTGCAGGCAGATTGCCCTGACCGGGCGCGTTACAGACGGCCAGCTCAAGATCGCTGTCAGCATAGACTTCCACTTCATCGTCATGCGGCACATACACGGAATACGGCGGCACGCGTTCGAAAGGCGACATGCGCTTACCGATTCCGGGAAACTCAGCATGGCGGGTTTTCACCGAGGCCAGCCCGGCCACCAGCACCAGACACAGCTCTTTGTCACCGCTGGTCAGGCGCAGAGTTTCCCCTTTTTTCAGCAGATAAGCATCAAAGCCAACATAACGCCAGCCAGCACGCTCAGGCGTGACATGCTGAATACGGCCCTGTGCGTCCGGGGCCTGTGCTTTCGACAGTAAAGACATCCTGATCCTCCTCTCTGTCACGATTGACGCTGCGGTCGTTTCACGGGCGAGGTGCCCGCGAACAAAGCGACCGGCAGAGTCTCCTGCCGGTCGCGATCAGCGTTGAAATAGATCAGCCTAAGGTTGGCATACTGAATTCAGACACGGTCTGCTGACCGGACGGCCAGCGCACGGTGGCGGTTTTCATGCGGGTATAGAAGCGCACGCCATCCGGCCCGTGAACATTAAGCGCACCAAACACGGAACGCTTCCAGCCACCGAAGCTGTGGAATGCCATCGGCACCGGAACCGGCACGTTCACACCGACCATGCCCGCTTCAACGTTCTGCACAAACTCACGCGCGGTGTGACCGTTGCTGGTGAAAATTGCGCTGCCGTTACCAAACTCATGGCTGTTGACCAGCTGCAGCGCGCTGTCGTAGTCCGGTGCACGCATGATGCTCAGCACCGGCCCAAAAATCTCTTCACGCCAGATCACCATCTCAGAGGTGACGTTATCAAACAGCGTGCCGCCAACGTAGTAACCTTCGGCGTGACCTGCAACCTGCACGTTACGACCATCGACCACCAGCTTCGCGCCTTCCTGCTCGCCTTTGTCGATGTAACCCAGCACCTTCTTCTGATGCGCGGCTGAGACAACCGGTCCCATCTCATTTTCATCGGCACCCTGATTGATCCCAGGACCGATCCGCAGCGCTTTCACCAGTGGCGTCAGACGGGCAATCAGCTTGTCAGCTGTGTCATCGCCCACCGCGACCACAACCGGCAGCGCCATGCAGCGTTCACCGGCCGAGCCAAACGCACCGCCCATAATCGCGTTAACGGTGGCATCCAGATCGGCATCCGGCATAACGATAGCGTGGTTTTTCGCCGCGCCAAACGCCTGCACCCGCTTACCGTGGGCGCTGGCAGTTTTATAGATATGCTCAGCCACACCGGACGAGCCGACGAAGCTCACCGCTGCGATGCGCGGATCTTTATAGAGCTGCTCAGCATCTTCGTTAGAGCTGTGCACCACGTTGAATACGCCATCCGGCAGGCCCGCTTCGGTCAGCAGCTCGGCCATGCGCACGGCCGCAGAGGGATCCAGCGCCGGTGGCTTCAGAACAAAGGTATTACCGCAGGCCAGCGCGATCGGGAACATCCACAGCGGCACCATCGCCGGGAAGTTAAACGGCGTAATACCCGCTACGACACCCACCGGCTGCATCAGCGAAAAGCTGTCAACGCCGCCGCCGACGTTCGGGGAATATTCACCTTTAAGCAGATGGGGGATCCCGCAGGCAAACTCAATCACTTCAATGCCGCGCGTCAGTTCACCTAACGCATCAGACCAGACTTTGCCATGCTCAGAGACAATCAGCGCCGCCATCTCTTCACGATGCTGCTCCATCAGGGCTTTAAAGTTAAACAGAACGCGGGCGCGACGCAGCGGCGAGGTTTTTGACCAGGCAGCAAATGCGTCATGCGCGACACCAATCGCCTGGGCCACTTCATCGGCGGTACTTTGCGTCAGTTCACGTACCACTTTGCCGGTTGCCGGATCGTAAACAGGAATGGTTTCGTTGCTGGCGCTGAAAGTCGTTTTGCCGCCAATAAAGTTACCTATGATTGTCATGATGTTGCCTCTTAAGATGGTTAAGTTCCCTGCAGACGGGCCCTGTGGCCTGCCACACTGCCTGACCAGGCAAACCTGAAAGCGTGCTATGAAGCTATTACAGTGGAATAAATTTTTCAAATAGTTCTTTTTGGAAAATTTGCTTTTAGCGGCACGGATCGCATTTTTGCCGCCCTCAAGCCACTGACGATGTCCTGATGGCAGGAGGCGTTTACCAGCGCTCAGCCTTAGTCAGGCAGGCGAAAAGCAGAGGCGGATAGAGCGGGTATTCCTGCGAAGTTGATCCAGCGTTTATGCATCGGACTGAAACGGAATATGAAATTAATGCGAGACCGATCTAATAATCTGTATTTCATAATTCACTATTAATGAAATAAATGTTTTCTTTAGTCCATCCTTCTCCTGTCCCGGAGTCAGCGCATGGCCATCGATCCCACACGTTTCTGTATCAACCGCAAAATTGCGCCCCGGCTCTCGCTGGAGGCCTTCTTTCAGCTGGTTCAGCGTCTGGGGCTAAGCAAGGTCGAACTGCGTAATGACATGCCGGGCGGCAGCGTCACCGATGACTTCAGCACCGATCAGCTGCGCGCCCTGGCGGATAAATATCACATCGATATCGTCACGATTAATGCACTCTATCCCTTTAACCGCATCGATGACGCGCTGCTGACGCGGGCGGAGTCGCTGTTACAGACAGCACAACAGATCGGCGCAAAAGCACTGGTGATGTGTCCGCTGAATGAGGGGATTACCGTGTCGCCTCAGCAGACGCAGGCGGCAATGCAGCAGCTGGCGCCGCGCTTTGCACACTATGGCATTCAGGGGCTGGTCGAGCCGCTGGGGTTTCCGGTCAGCTCACTGCGTTCGATCGTACAGGCGCAGCAGTTGATCGCCGCGGCGGATGTGCCCTTCAGGCTGCTGCTGGATACCTTTCACCATCATCTCTATGAACAGGCTGAACAGGAATTTCCGGCGGGTATCGATATTGACCAGATTGGGCTGGTGCATCTTTCGGGTGTGGAAGATCGGCGCCCGACTGCCGAACTGACCGACGACGAACGCATCATGCTGAGTGACAACGATGTGCTGAAGAGCGTGGTGCAGGTTAAACGGCTGGAGATGCTCGGCTACAAGGGCGTCTACGCTTTTGAGCCGTTCTCCGGTCAGCTCAACAACTGGACACCGGCGGAGATTGAACGCCAGATCCGCCACAGTATTGAACTGCTGCAGGCCTGAAACCTGTTCGCGCCCGAAATTTATTGGTTTATCTGTGTCTGAAAAGACGTTATGGCCCGCTGCTGGGCCATTTTTTTATCCTGATCAATCCCCGCTTACGGGCTCTGAAGCCTGACGCCGCTGCAGGCGCAGCGTGCAGAAGAAAGCGACGCAGACCAGCAGCGCCGTGAGCAAGTAGACGCGTGAGACACCGGCATAATTCATGATGAATCCGGCCAGTGGCCCGGTTATTCCCAGCGACAGATCCATAAAAGCGGTATAGGTCGCCAGGGCGCTGCCCTGATTCTGCTGCGGCACCACTTTTACCGCCACCACGCCCAGTGCCGGAAACACCAGTGAAAACCCGGCGCCGGTCATAAACGCGCCCGTTTTTGCCATCCACGGATCGCCTGCGGCGGCGACCAGAAAGAGCCCGGCAGCCTCAACCGCCAGACAAACGCTGGCGACCCGCAGGCCACCGTGACGGTTAATCGCATTCGGGAACAGCAGGCGCGCCCCGACAAAAGCGCCGCTGAACAGGGAAAGCGCAAAGGCGGCTCCCTCCCAGCCTTTATCCTGATAGAACAGCGTGATAAAGGTGGCAATCACGCCGAAACCCGCTGACCCCATCGCCAGAATCGCGCCAAAGCCAGCGATTTTCCCCAGCACCGCCCGAAACGGCAGCGGTCTGGCGCGGCTGGCTTTTACCGCCGGACGCGGGACCGCGCAGACGATGCCAACCATGCAGATGGCCACAATCACCAGCGATAGCCACAGCAGCCCGCCGGCCCGGAAGATCACCACGCCCAGCGGCGCACCTATCGCCATCGCGCCATAGGTGACGATGCCGTTCCAGGAAATTACGCGGCCAATGTGCAGTGAACCGACCCGCGCTACCCCCCACAACGAAGTGCCGGTGCCGGTAAAGCTCTGGCCCACACCCAGAATCAACCGGCCCACACAGAGCAGTATCAGGCTCCAGAGCGGGGATGCGATCAGCGCCGCCAGCAGAATACACAACCCGCTAATCAGACAGCCCACCAGGCCCGTCACCACCACTTTCTTTGGCCCCCAGAGATCGGCATAGCGCCCGGCATGTGGCCGGCTCAGCAGCGTCGCCACATATTGCAGGCTGATCACCACGCCCGCCCAGAATGCGCTGAAGCCCAGTTGGTCATGCACCCAGCCAGGCAGGACCGCCAGCGGCAGACCAATGGTGAGATAGCTGGCAAAGTTGTAGGCGACGATAGAGAGGATCAGCAGCGAGATGTTCAGGCTTCCGGATGGAGCATTCTGTTCCGCTGCAGGCTGTTCAGGCATAGGTTCTCGCACGTAGTTGGCTGAATGATAAGGTTTATCCTTTAACTATACCTGCTTTCGCCACCGGCGCATCACACTGGCACGGTTATCGGGCAGTAAAACGCGGCGCAAAAACAGGAACAGCAGGAGGTCGCGGTCCTGCCGTCATAGCTGAGTGCGGTGGCGCTGATTATCACGCTATTATGCCGCCGCGCTTTACCGTTTCTCTGATAAATCAGATTGTTAATTTTCTTTCAGCTACACTTCCAACAGCCAGATTACGTCACGGGAGAGGCAATGAGCGAGCTGCAACGGGAAAAAATTGGACAAAATATTCTGATAAAACTGGCGATGCTGGTCATCATTCTTGCCGGGGTTCGGGCCGCGTCCGATATTCTGGTCTCGCTTCTGCTGGCGGCGTTCTTTGCCATTGTGCTCAACCCGCTGGTGACAATGCTGATGCGTCGTGGCTTCCGCCGTGGACTGGCGATTGGGCTGGTCATTACTGTGATCTTCTGCGGTATCCTGCTGCTGGGTGCCATCATCGCCAGCTCAATGAGCGAGTTTTCTGACCTTTACCCGCAACTGCGCGCCACCATGGAACAGAAAATGACGGTGCTGCAACATCTGGCGGCGGGCTTTCATCTCAATATTTCTACCGACGCGCTGGTGCAGCGTTTCGATCCGAATACCATGGTGAACCTGGCGAGCGCGGCGCTCAGCGGCTTTTCGGGTGCGATGACTAATACTGTGCTGCTGGTGCTAACCGTGGTCTTTATGCTGTTTGAGGTTCATCATCTGCCTTACAAAATGCGTAACGCGCTGGTGAACCCGAAAATTCGTATCGCCGGGCTGCATAAGGCGCTGAAAGGTGTGACGCACTATCTGGCGCTGAAAACCCTGGTGAGTCTCATCACCGGCATCGCCGTCTGGCTGAGTCTCTATCTGCTGGATGTGAAGTTCGCGCTGCTGTGGGGCGTCGTGGCCTTTATCCTCAACTATATTCCTAATATCGGCCCGATTATTGCCGGCATTCCGCCCTTTCTGCAGGCGCTGTTACTGAACAGCCTGTTTGATGCCGCGATGGTGGCTGCGCTGTTTACCGCGATTCATATGGTGTTCGGCAATATGCTGGAACCGCGCCTGATGGGTCGCGGCCTGGGCTTATCAACGCTGGTAGTGTTCCTGTCTCTGGTCTTCTGGGGCTGGCTGCTCGGTCCGGTCGGCATGCTGCTCTCGGTGCCGCTGACCAGCATTACCAAAATCCTGATGGAGACCACGCCGGGCGGCAGCCGTCTGGCGATTATGCTGGGCACCGGACGACCTAAACGCGTCCGGGGACTAACCAAGTAGCCTCTGCTGCACGTGCTGCAGATGGCTCTCCATCGCCTGGCGAGCCGCTGCTTCATCGCCTGCCACAATCGCGTCGGCAATCTGCTGATGATCAGCGTTCATCGCCTGCGCAAAGCTGTTATCGGCATAATGGCGTTCCAGCCGCTGCACGTGCGGACTGTGACGCCGGTTCCAGAGCTGCTCCAGCAGGTCGCGTAACACGTCATTGCCGCTCATCTCGCCGATCAGCAGATGGAAGCGTTTATCCTGCTCCAGAAACGCCGCATCGTTTTCATTGTAGTGCTGCAGTTCAGCGGTCAGCGCCAGCAGTGCCTCCCGCTGCCCGGCGGTACCGTTACGGGCGGCAAATCCTGCCAGCATGCCTTCAAAGGCTTCACGCGCCTGTAAAAGATCCTGCAGGCTGCAGGTTTCACTCTCCTGCGGGATGGCGGCCTGTGGCAGCGGCTGAGCGACGTAGATACCGTTGCCGGTGCGGATATCGACCCAGCCGGTCATCTCCAGCGCAATCAATGCTTCACGCACTGACGAACGGCTGACACCTAACTGTTTTGCCAGCTCGCGTTCGGGCGGCAGCAGGCCGCCCGCCACAAAATCACCGCGCGTGATACCGGCCATAATGGCGTTGGCGATCTGCCGATACAGGCGCTCCGTCTTGATGACTGGCAGGCTCATTACCCTCTCCTTTTATTCAGCATAAACCGCTCACTTGCCGGATGCAGTTTGTCATGCTGCGATCCGGATCACGGCCCTGATGTGTCCACTATCATACTCTTGGCCCAGCGGCCTGACCACTGGGCCACATCACAGTTGAGGAGTAAAAATGGAACATACATGGCGATGGTACGGCCCGAACGATCCGGTCTCCCTGGATGATGCGCGTCAGGCGGGCGCAACCGGTATTGTGACGGCGCTGCACCATATCCCTAACGGTGAAGTATGGCCGGTTGAGGAGATTAAAGCGCGTCAGGCACTGCTGGCGGAAAAGGGTCTGGTCTGGTCGGTGGTGGAGAGCATCCCGGTTCATGAGGCGATCAAAACCCAGCGCGGTGACTACCTTCGCTATATCGCCAGCTATCAGCAGTCGATACGCAATCTGGCCGCCTGTGGCATCGATACCGTCTGCTACAACTTTATGCCGGTGCTGGACTGGACACGCACCGACCTCGCCTGGACGCTGCCGGATGGCGCAAAAGCGCTACGCTTCGACGCCGACGCTTTCGCCGCCTTCGAACTTTATCTGCTGCAGCGTCCGGGCGCGGAGCAGGATTACAGCGCGGCTGAACAGCAGGCCGCCGCTCAGCGCTTTGCCACCATGAGCGCTGAGGATAAAAGTACGCTGGTGCGCAATATTATCGCCGGTCTGCCTGGTGCCGAAGAGGGTTACACCCTGGAGCAGTTCCAGGCGCAGCTGGCACAGTATGACGGCATCGACAAAGCGAAACTGCGCGAGCATATGGCAACCTTCCTGCGCGCTATCGTGCCGGTTGCGGAGGAAGTGGGGATTAAACTGGCAGTGCATCCGGACGATCCACCGCGACCGATTCTGGGCCTGCCGCGCATCATCTCTACCCAGGAAGATATGCAGTGGCTGAAGGAAACCGTGGACAGTCTGCACAACGGTTTCTGCTTCTGTACTGGTTCCTATGGCGTGCGTGCCGACAATGCGCTGGTTGAGATGGCGGAAACCTATGCCGACCGCATCAACTTTGTCCACCTGCGCGCCACAAAGCGCGAGGCAAACCCCAGCAGCTTCCATGAAGCCGCGCACCTGGCGGGCGACGTCGATATGGTCGGCGTCATCAGGGTCATTCTGGCGGAAGAGCAGCGGCGGCGGCGGACGGGCAATCAGCGAGCAATTCCGATGCGCCCCGATCACGGCCATCAGATGCTGGACGACCTGCATAAACGTACCAATCCCGGCTATTCTGCCATTGGCCGGCTGAAAGGACTGGCTGAGCTGCGCGGCGTTGAAGTGGCGCTGAAACAGATCTATTTTGCTGATTAAGAATCACCTTTACCCTGCGTCCGCGCTCAGGCGGGCCAGGGTCACCCCAGGCGGCAGCAGCGATTCGTCCTTCTGCCCTGCCTCCCGTTCTCACCTGTTTTTTTGCTGAATACCAATAAAGGCAAAACAACCTGTCAATAAAATGTAAAGTCTGGTCGATAATTGACCTGAGTCAGTTCAGTTGATCGCAAAAACGCTAATCTGCACCGCCCGGAGAAATGCTATGCTGCGCCACTGATTAGCCCCTCCGTATAATACCAATAATATCCAGAGGATTTAGCGGTGCCGCTACTGAAACGAAAACGCGACTACGCCAGGCTGGTGATTATTATCTCCGGCGTGCTGCCTCTGATTATTGGCATTTTTTTCACGGCCCTAGATGCGCGCCACACCGTGCGGCAGCAGCAGGTGAACGCGGCAAAGACGCTGTTATCTCAGGCCGAGAGAATGAGCGACAGCGCCTGGAATATGATTACTGAGCTGCGCCAGTTTCAGCATCAGCCCTGCAGCCAGATTGAAAACCAGTTACAGCGCATCGGTGCGCTGAATCCCTATTTTCGCGCCATTGGTAAAATGGAAGAAAACAGAATTGCCTGCTCTTCAGCCTATGGTACGAAGCCTGCTTTTCTGAGCGATATGATCATGCGTGATGCGCCGGTCACCGGAAAAGCCTGGTGGAGCCTGTCGATTGCCGGAACGGCGGGTGTGCCGGACCGTCCCGCAGTGATTTTTATGCGCGATCTGCCCGATGGTGAGGGGTTCTGGGCAGTCGTTGATGGCCAGTATCTGATCGATTTTATGCGCGCCATCAGCAGTACCCATCTCTATCATTTCAGCATGGAATTTAACGACGGCGCGCCGATCTCGTTTGGCGATCCGCAAATCGCCCTGTCCGGCTGGTTTGAACCGCTGATTTATCAGGCCAGTTCCAGCCGCTATCCGCTCTCTGTCACCCTTATTGCCTCACCCTCTGAGCTGATCCTGGCCTGGCGTCAGGTAATGTTGATCATCATGCCGATGGCGATCATTTTCTCGATTCTGTTGATGATGCTGATGGCGAACTGGCTGCAACGGCGTATTTCCTGGCGCGATGAGATTCGGCGGGCCATCGCCAGCAGTCATTTCAGGGCGCACTATCAGCCGGTCTATGACAACCGGCTGCAGCGCTGTAGCGGCGCAGAGGCACTGCTGCGCTGGACAACGCCCGACGGTAACGGCATCCGGCCCGATATTTTTATCGGTGCCGCTGAAGCGGAAGGCATGATTGTGCCGCTTACCCGTCATCTGCTCGATTTAATTGCAGAGGATGTGCAGGCGTGGCAGGTTGAACCAGGCTTCCATCTGGCCATTAACGTGGCGGCCGATCATCTGCAGCACCCGGACTTTGTCGACGATATGCTGCACTTTGCTGACCGGGTTAAAGATAAGCAGTTCCTGATTACCCTGGAGCTGACCGAACGCAGCCTGATCAAAGATGGCGTTGAGGTGGCACGCAAGCTGGAGCAGCTGCGCGGTTGCGGAATGAAAGTGGCGATTGATGATTTTGGTACCGGTCACTGTTCGCTGAGTTACTTACAGACCTTCACCATGGACTATCTGAAGATCGATCGCGGCTTTATCAACGCGATTGAATCCCTGGAGGGCAGAACCCCGGTGCTGGATGCAATCATTCAGCTCAGTCATGAGCTTGAGCTGGAAGTGCTGGGGGAAGGCGTCGAGAGCGCATTGCAGTTCAGCTATCTGCAACGGCGCGGCGTGGTCTTTATCCAGGGCTTTTATTATGCCCGCCCGATGGACAACGCGGCGTTGATTGCCTGGCTCGCCAGACAGGGCGAACAGCTGGTTAAAGCGGATCACGCCCCTGAGACTCATCAGACAGCCAGCATCTGAACCGACCCTGAACTTAACAGGCTTGCCGCGCAATATCGGCGTCTGTGTGTCTTTCGTTAGGTCGCATGGCTTACTGCCACCCTGCTCTGTATAGCGAATAACCACCTGCGGCGTCGGTATCGCCGCTCATCACCCCTTCCCGCCCCCAATTTGCTGAAAAAAACGGCGGTCGTCACGCAGCGTGATAATTTTTTTGCGCAGCTAATCAGCCGTATCAGTGGTAAAAATAGCCTGTATGTAGCCCAAACATGACAGATATCACACAAAAACGGTATACTCTGTCGCTGTTCGCAATAATAACAACAGTAATTATTGTGTCAGTGGGCGCGTAAACCGCGCTTATTTGAAGCTATGCTTAAATTTCTCAACGCAGCGGTCTGATGACTCACCGCGGCTCGCGCCGTTGAGGACTTTCGTGTTCCATTACAGGGTAATTCTATGAAATTGCGTAGGAAGCGTGTAAAACCAATTGGGATCGATGATGTGACCATCATCGATGATGCCCGTTTACGTAAAGCCATCACCGCGGCCTCTCTGGGTAACGCGATGGAGTGGTTCGACTTCGGTGTTTATGGCTTTGTGGCCTATGCACTGGGTAAAGTCTTCTTCCCGGATGCATCACCAGGCGTGCAGATGATCGCCGCGCTGGGTACCTTCTCTGTACCCTTCCTGATCCGTCCGCTGGGTGGTCTGTTCTTCGGTATGCTGGGCGACAAATATGGTCGTCAGAAAATCCTTTCCATCACCATCATCATCATGTCGGTCAGTACGTTCTGTATCGGCCTGATACCCTCCTATGCCTCCATCGGCATCTGGGCGCCGATTCTGCTGCTGTTAGCTAAGATGGCACAGGGCTTCTCGGTAGGCGGTGAATATACCGGTGCTTCAATCTTTGTCGCCGAATATTCGCCTGACCGTAAACGTGGCTTTATGGGGAGCTGGCTCGACTTCGGTTCGATTGCGGGCTTCGTGCTCGGTGCGGGCCTGGTGGTGCTGATCTCCTCCATTATCGGGGAAGAAAGCTTCCTTGAGTGGGGCTGGCGTCTGCCGTTCTTCGTCGCGCTACCGCTGGGCATCATCGGTCTTTACCTGCGTCATGCGCTGGAAGAGACCCCGGCATTCCAGCAGCACGTGGACAAACTGGAACAGGGCGACCGCGAAGGCCTGCAGGATGGTCCGCAGGTTTCGTTTAAAGAGATTGCGACCAAACACTGGCGCAGCCTGCTCTCCTGTATCGGTCTGGTTATCGCGACGAACGTCACCTACTACATGTTGCTGACGTACATGCCGAGCTACCTGTCGCACAACCTGCACTACAGCGAAGATCACGGCGTGATGATTATCATCGCCATTATGATCGGTATGCTGTTTGTTCAGCCGATGATCGGCATGATGAGTGACCGTTTTGGCCGTCGTCCGTTTGTCATCATCGGCAGTATTGCCCTGCTGGTCTTCGCAATTCCCGCCTTTATGATGATCAACAGTGGCGTGCTGGGCCTGATTTTTGGTGGTCTGCTGCTGATGGCGGTGATCCTCAACGCCTTTACCGGTGTGATGGCCTCGTCACTGCCTGCGATGTTCCCGACGCACATCCGCTACAGTGCGCTGGCGAGTGCGTTTAACATCTCAGTACTGGTTGCCGGTCTGACGCCAACGCTGGCGGCCTGGCTGGTAGAAACCACCAGCAACCTCTACATGCCAGCCTACTATCTCATGGTGGTGGCGGTGATTGGTCTGATTACCGGTCTGTTCATGAAAGAGACGGCAAACAAGCCACTGAAAGGTGCGACGCCAGCGGCCTCAGACATGGAAGAAGCGCGCGAAATCCTGCAGGAGCATCACGATAACATCGAGCACAAAATCGAAGATATCGACGAAGAAATTGCCCGCCTGGAAGCGAAACGTAAAAACCTGGTGCAGCAGCATCCGGATATCAACGAGTAATCGTTCTGCTCTCCCGCCGCCCGGCGGGAGAGTCCTTTTCCCCTCTTATTACCGCACACAAACCTTCATGCCTCGCGGGCAAAGAGAGTAAACTGTCGTCACTTTTTTCACCTGCGTAAGAATGAAAATGTCTGATTATTCCCTTATCCAGCGCCCAAGAAGATTGCGCGCCAGCGCTTCAATGCGTGAAATGTTCCAGGAGTCTTCTCTGAGCCTGAACGATCTGGCTCTGCCTATTTTTGTTGAAGAAGAAGTCGACGATTACAAAGCGATTCAGGCGATGCCTGGCGTGATGCGTATTCCGGAAAAACGTCTCGCCTTTGAGATTGAGCGCATCGCCAAAGCGGGCATTCGCTCGGTGATGACCTTTGGTATTTCGCACCATACCGATGCGACCGGCAGCGATGCCTGGAACGAAAACGGTCTGGTGGCACGCATGTCCCGCATCTGCAAAGACACCGTGCCGGAAATGATCGTGATGTCTGACACCTGCTTCTGCGAATACACCAGCCACGGTCACTGTGGCGTGCTCTGCGATCACGGCGTCGATAACGATGTAACCCTGGCCAATCTGGGTAAGCAGGCCGTGGTTGCCGCCGCAGCCGGTGCGGATTTCATTGCGCCGTCAGCGGCAATGGATGGTCAGGTTGAGGCGATTCGCCGGGCACTGGACGCGGCGGGCTTTACCCAGACCGCCATCATGTCCTACTCCACCAAATTCGCTTCATCGTTTTACGGCCCGTTCCGTGAAGCCGCCGGAACGGCGCTGAAAGGCGACCGTAAAACCTACCAGATGAACCCGATGAACCGCCGTGAAGCGATCCGTGAATCGCTGCTTGATGCGGCCCAGGGCGCGGATTCATTGATGGTGAAGCCGGCAGGTGCCTATCTGGATATTCTGCGCGACATTCGTGAACGCACCGAACTGCCGCTGGCGGCGTATCAGGTGAGCGGCGAATACGCGATGATTAAATTTGCCGCACAGGCCGGTGCCATTGATGAGCGTAATGTGGTGCTGGAAAGTCTCGGTGCGATTAAACGCGCCGGTGCGGACCTGATTTTCAGCTATTTCGCCCTTGATCTCGCAGAACAAAAAGTGCTCTGATCCCCTCCTCATAAAGAGCGTGGTTGCTATGTCACGCTCTTCTTCTTCGCCGTAAGGCAAACACCAGAACCTGGCTTCCGCTAAAACAATAAAGGTCTCTGTGATGAAAGCACCTGAAATCCCTGCCGACGAGGCACAACGTTTATCGCAGTTGCGTGCGCTGAACATAATGAACACGCCAGCGGAAGAGCGGTTTGATCGTTTAACCCGCCTGGCGCGCCGCCTGTATGACGTCCCTATCGCGTTAGTCAGCCTGCTGGAAAATGACCATCAGTGGTTTAAATCTGCTCAGGGCTATGAACCTAAAGGATCACCCCGCAACATCTCCTTTTGCGGCCACGCCATCCTGCAGGATGAGATCATGATCGTTGAAGATGCGCAAAAAGATGCGCGTTTTCATGATAACCCGCTGGTGACTGGCGAACCGCATATTCGCTTTTATGCAGGCTGTCCACTGCGTGCGCCCGGCGGCGCGAAAATGGGTACGCTCTGCATTATTGGTCGCGAACCGCGTCAGTTCAACGAAGAGGATCAGGCCACGATGCGCGACCTGGCCGCGATGGCCGAAGCGGAACTGGTCGCCTTTCAGACCGCCACCTGCGATGAGCTGACCCAGATTACCAACCGTCGCGGCTTTATGACGCTGGGGCAGATGGTTCTGAATGAGTGCCTGATGAAAAACCGGCCCGCCTGCCTGACCTTTCTCGATCTCGACAAGTTTAAGCAGATTAACGACACGCTGGGCCACCGTGAAGGCGACCGCGCGCTAATGGACTTTGCCGATGCGATGAAGGTGGTGTTTAAGCACTCCGATCTGTTTGCCCGTCTGGGCGGCGATGAGTTCGTGGTGCTGTTTAACGGCCTGCAGCAGCAGCAGAGCGAAGCGTTACTCGCCCGGTTCGACCATTATCTGCAACAGCAGTCAGTCAGTCTGAATCGTCGTTACCGCCTGCAATTCTCGTCCGGCGTGGTGGAGTTTGACGCAGCGCATCCACAGTCGCTGGAACAGTTGCTGCACGACAGCGATGAGCAGATGTACCTCAGGAAAAAGCAGAAACGCGTAGCGGTTTGAGATCAGGCGCCGCAGCGCCTGACCATTCAGGGCCGCGCCAGATCGTCGAGCAGCGTCTGATTAAACGTTGCCGGTTCTTCCATTTGTGGCGCGTGCCCCATCCCGGGAAATTCAATTAAGCGCGCGCCCGGAATACGTTTTGCGGCCTCTTTACCCAACACCGCGTAATCGCCCAGCCGGGTTTTGACCTTTGCTGAGGCGATATCACTGCCGATGGCCGTGGTGTCTGAGGTGCCGATCATCAGAGTGGTCGGGACTTTCAGATCGCCAAATTCATAAAATACTGGCTGCGTGAAAATCATGTCGTAGATGAGAGCGGAGTTCCACGCCACTTTCTGATGTCCCGGCCCGCTGTTGAGCCCGGCCAGCATATCGACCCACCTGTCATATTCCGGTTTCCAGCGCCCGACATAGTAGGTCTGCTGCTCATACTTCTTAATGCCCTCTGCGCTGAGTTTCAGTTCGCGCTGATACCACTGATCCACCGACCGCCACGGTGCGCCTTTGGCTTTCCAGTCCTCCAGCCCAATCGGGTTGACCAGCACCAGCTTCTGCGTCTGTTCCGGGTACATCAGCGCATAACGCGTGGCCAGCATTCCGCCCGTAGAGTGACCGATGATCACCGCCTTCTCCACACCCAGCCGGGCGAGCAGCTGATGGGTGTTTTCAGCCAGCTGCTGAAAGCTGTATTGATAGCTGGCGGGCTTGGTCGAGCTGCAGAAGCCAATCTGGTCAGGCGCGATAACGCGATAGCCCTGCTGACTCAGCGCGCGAATGGTCTCTTCCCACGTTGCACCACAGAAGTTTTTACCGTGCATCAGCACCACCGTTTTGCCGTTGGCCTGTTGCACCGGCTTCACATCCATATAGCCCATACTCAGCGTTTGCTGCTGGGACTGAAAATCGAAATGCTGCAGAGGATAGGGGTAATGAAATCCTTCCAGCTGTTCGCCATAAACAGGCGCGGCACTGGCGGGCGCATGCGCAAATAAAGCCAGCGAGGTGAGCAAAGCGGCAAGCGGTTTTTTCAACGCGTATGTCGGGCTCATCCGGGGTTCTCCAGGTTAAAGGTGAGTCGTAAGCCTGGCATGTCGCGGCAGAAAATCTATTGATGGTCCGTGCTATGGTGTTGATTTCACAGACGCTGGCCGCCTTAACCGCGAAGCGGCAAGCGAAATACTATGCTCGCGTTTATCGTTATCCGCCCGGGATCAATTATTCCCCTTATAATTAACAACAGACTAATTACAATTCATCTGTTTTATTAATAACTGCTGTTCATATGAATCTCTTCAGAGATAACGATTCAAATATTGAAAGAACTTTACGCAAAGAATAAGCACATTAAGATAAATAATTCATAATTCCGCTGAATTAAACAGGGGAGAACAGCTATGAAAGAAAACAGATATAACGAAAGCGTGATCGTCTCTATCACTGAGTGGATTAACAATAATCTCGACCAGCGTTTAAGCGTGGATGATATTGCAGAAAAAGCCGGGTATTCGAAATGGTATTTACAGAAACTCTTTGCCCGTTATCATAATGAAACGCTGGCGCGCTATATTCGTAAGAAAAAACTTAACGCCAGTGTGAATGATTTAAAAAACAGCCGCACGCCCATCATCAGCTTGGCGCTGAAATACCATTTTGAAAGCCAGCAATCTTTTACCCGCTCGTTTAAGCAGATTATGGGCTGCACGCCAAGCGCCTGCCGTAAACGACTGATGAGTGAAGAAGCGAAGCAGCAGATGGCCGACGTTGACGACCCCTGCGCGCTGTGCAGCTACGTCCGGCCAGGCAGTATAAAGCAGAGCTGTGGCGTAACAGTCCGGCCTGTTACGCGCTCAGCGCGCGGCTATGCGCAGGCAGATGCTTTCTGCGATATCAGTTAATCAGGATTCATCCGGCTGATAATATTGCACACCAATCTTAATACGCTCACGTCCCTGGGTGACGCGATGACGATTGGTGTCGCGCAGTGAATAGACGCAGCCGCAATATTCCTGCTGATAGAAGCTCTCGCGCTTGCTGATTTCAATCATTCGCGCCGATCCGCCACCTTTACGCCAGTTAAAATCCCAGTAGAGCAGATCCGGATACGCCGCCGCTGCGCGGACACCACAGCTATTAATCTGCTTCATATCTTTCCAGCGTGAAATACCCAGACAACTGGTCATTACCGGGAATCCGTTTTCATGGGCATAGAGTGCTGTGCGCTCAAAACGCATATCAAAGCACATGGTGCAGCGCTCACCCCGTTCCGGCGACCACTCCAGCCCGCGCGCCCGCTCAAACCAGTTATCCCGGTCGTAGTCAGCATCGACAAACGGCACGCCAAATTTCTCGGCAAAGCGAATATTCTCCTCTTTGCGCAGCTCATACTCTTTGAGCGGATGAATATTCGGGTTGTAGAAATAGATGGTGTATTCAATGCCGGAGGCCAGCATCGCTTCCATCACTTCCCCCGAACAGGGTGCGCAGCAGGAGTGCAGTAAAACTTTTTTATGGCCGCCCGGCAAGGGCAGCGGCTGACGCTGGAAAGGTTCAGACATAAGTACCTTCAATCAATAGCAGAAAGGCGGAAGTGTAATGCCGCAGGCGGTCAGTTGCAAAATCTGACCTGATGCAGGCTGCTTTGCATATTCGTGCCTTGGCTGCGGTTTCCCGTTTCTGCATCAACCTGCTGATCTCCGATGCTTTCTTTTCACAGCCATGTTGTGCGACCCCAGCGATAGCCGGAAGTGTGATCGGACCCACATTGATATCGACTATGTTTACATAACATTAACAATATTGACACTGAATCACCGCAAGGAGACTCGCATGGCCGCGGCTAAAAAATCGGGAAATCATCAGAACCGTTTTACCTGGTTCGTCTGTTTTATGGCGGCGCTGTCCGGCCTGTTGTTTGGTCTGGATATCGGCGTCATCGCAGGGGCCTTGCCGTTCCTGGCGAAAGATTTGCAGATTACCAACCATCAGCAGGAGTGGGTGGTGAGTTCAATGATGTTTGGTGCGGCGCTGGGTGCGCTGGCGGCGGGCTGGATGTCCTCAAAGCTGGGACGTAAGAAAAGCATGCTGGCGGGCGCGACGCTGTTTGTGATTGGTTCGCTGTGGTCCGCCTTTTCTCCCGATGTGGAGTCGCTGGTCTGTGCCCGTGTGATGCTGGGGTTGGCGGTAGGGATCGCCTCTTATACCGCGCCACTCTATCTGGCGGAGATTGCGCCGGAACGTATTCGTGGCTCAATGATTTCGATGTACCAGCTGATGCTGACCACCGGCATCGTGGTCGCTTATCTCTCCGACACCGCGTTCAGTTACAGCGGCAACTGGCGCGGGATGCTCGGCGTTATCGCTATTCCGGCGGTGATCCTGTTTATCGGCGTGCTGTTTTTGCCCAACAGTCCGCGCTGGCTGGCGGCGCACGGACGTTTCAACGAGGCGCAGCGCGTGCTGGATCGGCTGCGTAACAGCAGCGAACAGGCACGGGAGGAGCTGGAAGAGATCCGGGAAAGCCTCCAGGTGAAACAGCGCGGCTGGTCGCTGTTCCGCTCTAATGGCAATTTCCGCCGCGCGGTCTGGCTGGGGATGCTGCTACAGGTAATGCAGCAGTTTACCGGCATGAACGTGGTGATGTATTACGCCCCTAAAATCTTCAATATTGCCGGTTTCTCCAGCACCAGTGAGCAGATGTGGGGCACGGTGATTGTCGGGCTGGTCAACATGCTGGCCACGCTGATTGCCATCTTTTTTGTCGATCGCTGGGGTCGCAAGCCTATGCTCACCACCAGTTTTCTGGTGATGGCGGTGGGCATGGGCGTACTGGGCACGCTGCTGCATATCGGCGTCGAAACAGATTTCCGCAAATACTTTGCGGTCACGATGCTGCTGATGTTTATCGTTGGCTTTGCAATGGCGGCCGGACCGGTCATCTGGCTGCTCTGTTCAGAAATTCAGCCGCTGAAAGGGCGTGACTTCGGCATTACTGCTTCCACCACCACCAACTGGGTCGGCAACATGATAGTGGGAGCCACTTTCCTGACGATGCTGGATCAACTGGGGAATGCCAACACCTTCTGGTTCTACGGCGCGCTCAACCTGGTCTTTATCGTGCTGACGATGATGCTGGTACCCGAGACCAAACATGTAACGCTGGAACACATTGAACGTAATCTGATGAAGGGTAAGGCACTGCGTGACATCGGGGCGTAACCGCCCCGTATCAGCCTACCACTGCAGCTGCTGGCCGGCGTAATCGACGTAGTGATGACCCCCGCGTCCGCGCCATTGGGTCAGCTGCTGAACGATACCGGCGGCGCTCTCTTCTGCCGTCAGCGGCGCACTCTCGCCGCCCATGTCCGTTTTCACCCAGCCGGGATGCAGCGTCAGCAGCGTCCCGTTCTGTGCTTCAACCGCCGGGGTCAGGGTGCGGCTCAGCATATTCAGTGCGGCTTTGCTGGCCGAGTAAATCGGCATCTGCGCCTCCGGATTTTCATTCAGGCTGCCGAGCTGGGATGAGGTCAGCGCCAGTACGCCCTCCGGCTTCAGCAGCGGCAGCAGAATCTCTGCAGTGCGAACCGGGGCTATCGCATTGGTCAGGAACAGCTGTGCCAGTTCCTGATCGTCACTCTGCGACACCTTCTGGTGCGAAGGCCCGGAAATTCCGGCATTGATGAGAATCGCATCGAACGCGTTGCCACTGAGCTGGCCAGCAAGCTGCTGAACCGCCGATGCGTCGGTCATATCCAGCGCCTGCCAGTCGATACCTGGCCTGTTGCCCTGCTCCGGAACACCGCTGCGATGGGTGGCCGTGATCTGCCAGCCCTCACCGGCAAACGCCTGCACGACCGCCAGACCGATACCGCGTGAAGCACCAATAATCAGAACTTCTTTTTGCTGCGCCATATTCACTCCTCGTTAATTGTCTCGCTACAAGCTTAACGGTATTTCCGCCCGGACAGCGGCCCGCTGTGCTTTTTAACCTGACGACCGCACTGAGGGTAAAAGCGCATGGCGCAACGCTGTTGATGGTTTTCCATCATCAAATTACTTTATCTTTTACTTTTAACCGGTTAGAAGAGATAAACAGTCTGGCAGGCAGCAGCTAATCGCCATTTACGCGTGGAGTCTGAATGAAAAAGCTCACCTTAGAGGTGGTGGCAAAAATGGCGGGCGTCGGGATTGCGACGGTTGACCGGGTGCTGAATGAGCGCGGCGGCGTCTCGCTGGAGACCAGCCGCAAAGTTCTGAAGGCCGCGCGTGAAGCGGGACTCCGGCGTCTGCTGCCAGAGGAGTATCAGCATCCGTGGCAAATCGAAGTCTTCCTTAGTAACAACGGCTCATCCTTTTTTCAGCAGCTCACCACCTGTTTCAGCGAGATCGCCAGTCAGCTTGGCTATCGCCGCCTGAAGCTGCACAAAACGCTCGTGGCCGAAGCGCAGCCCGAGCAGCTGGCGCAGAGCATTGTCGCCCGCAGCAGCACCCGCGACGGCATTATCGTGTTTGCACATGACTCACCGCCTGTCTATCGGGCACTGGCGCTGTGCCGCAGCCGCAATGTGCCGGTGATCACCATCGTCACCGATCTGCCCGACGCTGACCGCCTGTGTCATGTTGGCATCGACCAGTATCAGGCAGGCCGCACCGCGGGCCTGCTGATGAGTAAAACCCTGAACCAGCCCGGCGACATTCTGATGGTCAGCGGCCGCTTTGATTATCGCGCCCACCGTCAGCGTATCGCCGGCTTCCGTGAAGCCATGGAGCAGCGTGCGCCGCAGCGTTATCTGCGTGAGGTGCTGTCGGGTCAGGATCAGCGGGAAACCATCCGCAGCGAGCTGGCCCGCAATCTGCGTTCGTCACAGGCGATTGCGGGTGTCTATAACACCGGCATGGGCAATACCGATGTCAGCGACACCCTGCGCGCCCATCAGTTACTGGGTAAATGCACCTACATCACCCATGAGCTTTATGATGTCACCCGCCAGCTGCTGCTGAACGATGAAGTAGCATTTACCCTGGATCAGCACGCTCAGCAGCATGCCCGGTTAGCGATCGATCTGATGCTGAGTCATCTGGAAACCGGCTATCAACCGGATATCTATCAGGCGGGTAAAGTGGCGTTCAGACTGTTTACGGCGGAAAATATGGCGTGAGGCAGTTTTTTTCCAGGCTATGGCAAAACGATAAATGATCATAGCGTTGCTGAATACCGTAACCGCAAAAATTCAACATTTGCTATGAGAACCAGTCCTTATGAAAAAAAAGTCAATAATTAGCGACAGCTAAATAGCCAATTTCATTTTTTTCTGATAATTTTTCCTTACTTTAAAGTGAATTGAAGGAACAATTCGACCTGCCAAAAATAAATTAAGTAAATGATTTATATAAAAAATAAAACTTTTCAACATGTTACATCCCGGCAACTTCATTAAATCAACTAATGAATCTCAAACACGACTTGAGTCGAACAAAAACAGGGTGAGCAATGGATATTTTCAATAACCTCAATGGTCTTTCAGCTAAGATCCAGCAGCAAGCAGCAATTATTCAGACAGAAGAAGCCACTAAAAGTGCTTTTGTTATGCCTTTCATCAGTCAGATACTTGGATATGATGTTTTTGACCCGACAGAAGTTATCCCTGAGTTCATTTGTGATGTCGGTACTAAGAAAGGTGAAAAGATCGATTATGCCATATCTAAAGGGGGTGAAATCCAGATCCTGATAGAATGTAAAAAAATTGGTGAACCTTTAAACGTTAAGCATGCCTCTCAACTCTTCCGCTACTTTCATGTGACAAATGCACGCATTTCTATCTTAACAAATGGTCAGCTTTATAAATTTTTTACCGATCTGGATGCACCGAATAAAATGGATGAGAAGCCATTTTTAGAACTGGATTTATTGGATATTGATGAACACGTGGTTCCAGAATTGGTTAAACTCACCAAAAGCGCTTTTGATGTTGATTCGATTGTCAGTGCAGCTGGCGAACTTAAATTTATCAGTCAGATAAAAAAAATGATTTCCAGCCAATTCAGCGAACCAGATGAGGACTTCGTTAAACTTTTTGCTTCACGTGTTTATGACGGCATACTTACGCAAAAAGTCAGAGAGCAATTCTCTATACTAACTAAAAAAGCTGCAACTCAATGGCTTAATGATCAGGTTAATGAGAGACTTAAATCTGCTATCAGCGGTGGAGCAATGGTATCAAACCAGCCTAATAATGAAGATTTATCGAAAAACAGTGGTGATAAAAGCGAGGCGGATAACGGTACCATTGTTACTACTGAAATGGAGATTGAAGGATTTCATATCGTAAAATCAATCATCAGAAAAGTTATTGAGCCTCAACGCATTACCTTCCGCGATACCCAAAGTTACCTTGGTATTTTGATCGATGATAATAATCGTAAACCCATTTGCCGTCTTCATTTCAATCGTAGTCAGTTATATATCGGGATGTTTGATGGCGAGAAAAAAGAGACTCGCCATCCAATCACCTCACTCAACGATATCTATAACTTCACTGATCTTTTAAGAGATACGGCGCAGCAATACTGTTGATAGTCAGAAGCCAGGACCCTTTCCTGGCTTTCTTAACCCGCTGCATCGCGGCTTTTATCGTCCGGACTGTCCGCGTCGTCAGTACCCTGACTCTTCTCCACTTCCTGCGGATGTCCCATTGAAAGCGCGGCGGCACTGGCGGGATCGAACAGTGACAGACTTTCAATCTGGTCAACCATGATCACTTTGCGGAACGACATCGCATCTTTGGGTTTCGAGTCGAGCGTGATCTCATGCTCGGCGTACCACTTGCTGTAGTTATGTTCCACCGCCAGCTTCAGTGTCTTGCTGTCGCGGTATCCGCTCAGCATCGGGATCAGCACGATGTTTTTAGTACTCTCATATTCAAAGGTCGAGGCATGCACCATGCCGATGTAAATACGGCGCGACTTCAGCGTAATCCACGCCAGTTCACCCTCTTCCATGCACTGAAACAGCAGTTGCTCCACGCCGTTGGATCGTGACAGCCGCTGATAGAGATCTTTACGCCCTGATACATTCAGGCGTGCGCTGCCCGCCCAGTTTGAGCGATAGAGGCAGAGCAGAATGGCGAAGGCGAGCATAATGACAACCGGTGCCTGGATGCCCAGGAAACTCCAGTTCATGAACTCCACCTGCCACTTCAGATGCACGCCGGGGATCATCTGCAGGGCATTGGCGATACCGGACATACAGAGCAGCAGCAGCCAGACGATGCCAGTGGCGAACACGCCCTGCAGAACAAAAATACAGCCGTAAAGCGCGACCAGAAAATAGACATCCCAGCCCGACGAGCGGCGGATTTTAAAGCGGCTGTTTAAATCACGGCTGGTGTACCAGTAACCACTGACCATCAGCACCATAAATATTGCGGTACCCACCTTACACTCCCTTTAACGTATTCACGTGGCGGGCAAAATCTTCATGGACATCCTCGCTCAGCGTGTTGACCGAGATATTGCCGTTCTCATCAATAATGATGCGCTCACCTTCAGCGATTGAGTCGTTGATATCCTGACGGGTCATGATCTGCAAAAACTTCTCGGGACTGGCAAAGACCGACTTAACAAATTTAAACATAGCGATCCCATTGTTGGCCTGAAAATTGAAGTATGTGACCGAATCCACACTCTCGCCTGTTTAATTTCAGGTGAAATTTCTTAAAATCAATTAATTAGCGAAGCGGTATCCACACGATCCGGCCTGTTTTTTGCAGAAATCTTCAACGTAACCAGCAGCCTGCCGCAAAAGCCTCCTGTTTATACGGGTCTGGTATGCAACAACGCCGAATCGCCTCACCGCCGGAAAGCGCTAAGCTCAATGGTTAGCCCTTTTCTGTCACCCTGTCTGAAACGCATCGAGGAAGGTTTGCATGAAATTACGAACACTGGGCCGAACCGGTCAGCGCGTCTCTGAAATTGGCTTTGGCGCATGGGCCATTGGCGGAACCTGGGGAGAAGTGAGCATGGAGGATGCCAAAGCCGCGCTGAACGCCGCGCTGGATGCGGGCATCACCTTTATTGATACCGCCGATGTCTATGGCGATGGTCGCTCCGAAAAGATTATCGCGGAGGTGCTGAACCAGCGCGGCGGGGAACGTCCGTTTGTCGCCACCAAGCTGGGACGTCGCCTTTCACCGCACGTGGCTGAGGGCTACAACGCCGAAAATCTCAACGCCTTTATTGATCGCTCACGTGAAAATCTGCAGACCGAAACGCTGGATCTGGTGCAACTTCATTGCCCGCCGACCGAGATCTACTACAACCCGGACGTCTTCGCGGTGATGGATGAGATGGTGGCCGCCGGAAAAATCCGTCACTACGGTGTTTCCGTTGAGAAAGTCGAGGAAGGGCTGAAGGCGCTGGAATTTCCCAACGTCTCGTCGATTCAGCTGATCTACAACATTTTCCGCCAGCGTCCGGCGGAACTGCTACTGCGTGAGGCGAAACGCCGTGATGTGGCGATCATCGCCCGTGTGCCACTGGCGTCAGGTCTGCTGACCGGTAAAATGAATGCCGACAGCGTGTTTGCCGCTGACGACCATCGCACCTTTAATCGCAATGGCGAAGCGTTCGATAAGGGCGAGACCTTCTCCGGCGTGCCGTATGAGGTGGCGCTGGAAGCGGTTGAGGAGATTCGCCGCTTCGTCACCGGGGACACCACCATGGCGATGTTTGCGCTGCGCTGGATCCTGATGAACGAAGATGTCAGCGTGGTGATTCCTGGCGCGAAAAATCGCGAACAGGCTGAAGCCAATGCCCGCGCCAGCGATGTCGATGCGCTCTCTGAGGAGACGATGGCAGCGCTAAAGCAGATCTATCAGGAGAAGATCGCGCCTCACGTCCATCAGCGCTGGTAAACGCGCGTTACAACGCCTGGGCACAGGCCCAGGCGGAACTCCAGGCCCACTGGAAGTTATAGCCGCCCAGCCAGCCGGTGACATCGGCCACTTCGCCAATAAAGTAAAGCCCCGGCACCGCACGCGCCTCCATGGTTTTCGAGGAGAGTTGCGTCGTATCCACGCCGCCCAGCGTTACTTCCGCCGTACGATAGCCCTCTGTGCCGTTTGGCTGGATGCGCCAGGCGTGCAGCGTCTGCGCCAGCTCAGTTTGCTGTTTGCTGTTGAGCTGCTTCAGCGTGATGTCCGGCACCACCTTCAGCGCCTGCAGGACTTCCACCAAGCGCTTCGGCAGAATTTTCGCCAGGCTGTTTTTCAGGCTGAGATTCGGATGTGCTTCACGCTGTGCCGTCAGAAACGCCTCAAGCGGTGTGGCGGGCGACAGATCGATAGTGACGAATTCACCCGGCTGCCAGTAGCTGGAAATCTGCAATACCGCCGGACCGGACAGGCCGCGATGGGTGAAGAGCATCGCCTCTTTGAAGCGGGTGCCATCCTGCGCATCAATCGTGGTCTCCAGCGCCACGCCTGACAGCGTCTGCAGCTGCTCCAGCAGCGGCTTGTGCAGAGTAAAAGGCACCAGCGCCGCCCGCGTCGGAAAGACGCTCAGGCCGAACTGCTCCGCAATTTTATAGCCAAATGGCGAAGCCCCCAGACCTGGCATCGACAGGCCGCCGCTGGCGATGACCAGCTTCTCCGCCTGAACCGTACTGCCGTTGAGTTGCAGGGTATAACCGCTTTCATCGCGCGCCACGCTGAGCACTTCACTGCGCAGCCGCAGGGTGACATTGCCCTTGTCACATTCGGCCAGCAGCAGATCGACAATCTGCTGAGCCGAGTCATCACAGAAGAGCTGACCCAGGGTTTTCTCATGCCGGGCAATACCATGACGATTGACCAGATCGATAAAATCCCACTGGGTATAACGCGCCAGCGCCGATTTACAGAAGTGGGGATTGTGCGACAGATAGGCCGCCGGTTCGGTATAGAGGTTGGTGAAGTTACAGCGGCCACCGCCCGACATCAGAATCTTGCGTCCCGGCTTTTTGCCGTTATCCAGCAGTAACACGCGGCGTCCCCGCTGTCCGGCCTGGGCGGCACAGAACAGACCGGCGGCGCCGGCACCAATGATGATAACGTCAAACTGTTCCACTGCGGTTCACTCACTTAACTGGAAAGGCGCAGATTGTAGTGATCTGCTCACTGAGACGCCAGCGTCAAAAAATTGCCGTAAATGTGTCATATTGTATCTGCTTAATATCTAACCCTTTTTAGCTGAGTTACCCTTCAGCCTTACGACGAAAGGTCAAATTAACGCTATATTTTCCTTTCCCATACAGCACGTTGTCGCGGATAATGCGCCGCGTTCATGTCCTCCAAAAATGGCGTAACGTTTATGCTACATCTGTTTGCTGGTCTAGACCTCAGTACTAGCCTGTTATTGGTTCTTGCCCTGCTGTTTGTATTGTTTTACGAAGCGATCAACGGTTTCCACGACACGGCCAACGCAGTTGCGACGGTCATCTATACGCGTGCCATGCGTGCCCAGCTTGCTGTGGTGATGGCGGGTGTATTCAACTTCCTTGGCGTGCTGCTCGGTGGATTGAGTGTCGCTTACGCTATTGTTCATATGCTTCCCACCGATCTGTTGTTAAATGTTGGATCGGCTCACGGTCTCGCCATGGTGTTTTCTATGCTGCTGGCGGCGATTATCTGGAACCTCGGCACCTGGTATCTCGGTCTGCCGGCCTCAAGCTCCCATACCCTGATCGGCGCCATTATCGGTATCGGTCTGACCAACGCCCTGATGACCGGAACCTCGGTAGTTGATGCACTCAACATCCCGAAAGTCCTGAACATCTTCCTTTCTCTGATCCTGTCGCCGATTGTCGGCCTGGTGATGGCGGGCGGCTTGATCTTCATTCTGCGTCGCTACTGGAGTAATACCAAAAAGCGTGCGCGTATTCATATGACGCCTGCTGACCGCGAGAAGATCGACGGCAAGAAAAAGCCGCCGTTCTGGACCCGTATCGCCCTGATTGTTTCGGCAATTGGCGTGAGCTATTCGCACGGCGCGAATGACGGTCAGAAAGGCATTGGCCTGATCATGCTGGTCCTGATTGGCGTGGCTCCGGCCGGTTTCGTGGTAAATATGAATGCCTCCGGTTATGACATTACGCGTACCCGCGATGCGGTTAATCACCTGGAGCAGTATTACCAGCAGCATAACGCCTCGCTGACGCACATCATCCAGATGGCACCGCCTAAGCTGCCAACGCCGGAAGAAGTGCCAGCGACCAGCCCGCAGGAGTTCCACTGTGACAGCGCACGCGCACTGCAGGCGGTTCAGCGTGCTCAGGTGTTGCTGAATAATCTGCAGAGCTACGATCAGCTGACGGTTGATCAGCGCGGCCAGATGCGTCGTCTGCTGCTGTGTATCTCAGACACCGCCGATAAAGCGGCCCGTCTGGAAGAGACCTCGCCAGATGACAAGCGCTTCCTCAATAAGCTGAAAAGCGACCTGCTTGGCACCATCGAGTATGCGCCGATCTGGATTATTGTGGCCGTCGCGCTGGCGCTGGGCATCGGCACCATGATTGGCTGGCGTCGTGTTGCCACCACCATTGGTGAGAAGATTGGTAAAAAAGGCATGACCTATGCACAGGGCATGTCAGCGCAAGTGACCGCCGCGCTGTCGATTGGCGTCGCCAGCTATACCGGCATGCCAGTCTCCACTACGCATATCCTATCTTCATCGGTAGCCGGTACGATGCTGGTTGACGGGGGCGGACTGCAGAGCCGGACCATCAAGAACATCGCCATGGCGTGGATCTTCACCCTGCCGGTCTGTATTCTGCTGTCAGGTTCGCTCTACTGGATTGCCTTGAAACTGGTGTGATGCCAGCAGACAAAAGGGCGACGTAAGTCGCCCTTTTTTAATGCCAGATCGCCAGCGCCACCAGACTTATCACTACCAGTCCGCACAGTGCACTGGTCAGAAGAAACTGCCCCCGCACCCGCTCGCAGCGCCGGATAAACTCATCGTCATGATGATCAAGATAGCGCTTTGCCCAGATATAGGTGACCAGCCGCACCTGCTTGCTCGGCTGACCGTGAGAGGTGAAGAATCCCGCCCCATCGACATACTGATACAGCAGCGGATCACAGCCCCGTAATACCGCCAGCAGGGCACGCAGCGATGAAAAATAGCGCGCCATATTCACGATACACACCACACAAAGAGCCCAAAAAAGCGCAATAGTGTTGATCATATTCTCCCCCTCCCGACTGGCATCGCAGCAACAGACCCAGCGTCAGACACTGTATCCGCCTGCAGAAAAAACCAGCCACTGAATCACCGGACTGCGAAAATTTTCGACCCCCTGAGCGGCTGCGAACCGGACCGCCTTTTTTCAGTGTAGGAGAATTCTTTACATTTTTTCCAACGATGATTTTCGTTCAGCGCGAGTAAATCTGGCATAGCCTTGATCTTATTCATAAGCCAGGCGGCAACGGCAGCATTTGCAGTGAGAGAAGGCTATACTCAGAACATAACAACATCATCACCTGCAACGCAGGTAGACACTTTGGTGGCGCTCATCGCCCGCTCGCGCAAAGGATTTCGCTAAGCTGTGACGCGGCAGGAACACCGGATGCCATCCTTAATCTCGTGAAAGGAGTTTTATCATGGCTTATAAACACATCCTGATTGCAGTAGACCTTTCTCCCGAAAGTCAGTTACTGGTGGATAAGGCCGTCTCGCTGGCTCGCCCGTACGATGCCAGAATTTCCCTGATTCACGTTGATGTGAATTACTCCGACCTCTACACCGGCCTGATTGATGTCAACTTAGGGGATATGCAGAAGCGCATCTCTGAAGAGACGCATACGGCACTGAAAGGGTTATCAGATGCCGCGGGCTATCCGATCAGCGAGACGCTGAGCGGCAGTGGCGACCTCGGCCAGGTGCTGGTTGATGCGATCAAAAAATATGACGTTGACCTGGTGGTGTGCGGTCATCATCAGGATTTCTGGAGCAAGCTGATGTCTTCAGCTCGTCAGTTGATCAATACCGTGCATATCGACATGCTGATTGTGCCGCTGCGCGATGAAGACGAAGAGTAACCGCTGTTATTAAAGCCGGTGTAAGCCGGCTTTTTATCGGGCTGAATATATTTACTCTTTATTCTGGCTCGCGATTTAAGTTCCTTATTCCCGGACCACGCCACCTGAATTTCTTTTTATTTATAAACATATCCACCAGCCTGACTTTACACAAAACTCAATATATGCTGCTTTATCATTTCTAATCTCCTTTTATATTACCTCCTTTTAGCACTGTAACTACAGTCCTATACATAAATTCAAAGCCATCATTACATTGCTCATTCATCCAGTCGCTAATGATAGAAACTTTATTAATAGCAAAGCGTAATTTATCAAAATCTTACTATAGGAAAAGCTTAATTCATCCGTTATCTTTCGCTGGCTTATCTGCTGCGCAGGCAACGGGTAAAGCAGAATAATGATTCCCATTATTTAAAAAAACCAATAAGGATATTAAAAATGAGAGAGATTAATCAGACAGAAATTGCTGCCGTTAGCGGCGCGGGCCTGACTGAATTTCTGGGTGAGGTTAATACCGCACTGACTGAAGTATCAGGTTTATACGACACCACCGTCGCATCAATCAAGGAAAGCACTGATCTGGGTCAGACTCTAGGTCTGACCTACAAAGCCATTGGTCTGAACTTCGCCAAAAGCTTTTTGAACGCATTTTCAGGCTTCCTGACTAAATTAGCCGCCTGACCGAATCAGTAACACCGCATTAACGCGACAACGCCCGTGCGGATAATTAAAGCCTGCCTGATAGTATTTCAGGCAGGCTTTTTTATTTAGCAAAAATATTATGCCGGGTCACTTTCAGACCAGGCATACGGAGATAAGCAGCAGGAAAATTATTATGGCCTGAAGCAATCGCTTCAGATCGTCATTCGTCTAAAGCGTACTGACCAGCGGCGTATAAATATCAAAGCGATGGCTTTTCGTCACCACAGCCGCCTGCGTCACGATACCCGCCAGCGGCGGTGCATAGTCTGGCCGTTTGACCACAATCCGTTTCTTCGCCAGCCGCCGGGCCGGTTCCAGTAGCGCATCGGCATCTTCATCCGGCCCTACCAGCGACTGAAAGACCCGCATCTCCTTTTTTACCAGCGCACTTTTCTGGCGATGGGGATACATCGGATCAAGATAGACCACATCCGGCTGCGGCGTAATCTCGCCCAGCGCCTGCGCACTGGCTGCATGAATCAGCGTCAGGCGGTCGCGCAGCCAGGGGCCAATTTCCGCATCCTGATAACCGCGCTGCAGGCCATCTTCCAGCAGCGCAGCCACGACAGGATGGCGTTCCAGCATCCGCACCCGGCAGCCGAGCGCCGCCAGCACAAACGCATCACGTCCAAGTCCGGCCGTCGCATCCACCACATCCGGCAGATAGCCGCCTTTAATGCCAACCGCTTTGGCGACAGCTTCGCCACGTCCACCGCCGAAGCGACGGCGATGCGCCATTGCCCCGGTGACGAAATCAACAAAAATACCGCCCAGCTTTGGCTCATCACGCTTGCGCAGCTCAAGGTGCGTCGGCGTCTGCACCAGCGCCAGCAGCGCGTCTTCGTCGTGCTCCAGCTGCCAGCGCTGCGCTAAACGTGATAAGGCGCCGTCTCCGGCGCCTGATTCATCGAGCAAACAGATTTTCACGAACCGACTTATCCCTGAATGCCGTAATGTTCCAGCATCGCATCGAGCTGTGGCTCACGGCCACGGAAGCGTTTGAACAGCTCCATCGGCTCTTCAGAACCGCCACGCGTCAGGATGTTATCCAGGAACGACTGACCAGTTTCACGGTTAAAGATGCCCTCTTCCTCGAAGCGGGAGTAAGCATCCGCCGCCAGCACGTCCGCCCAAAGATAGCTGTAGTAACCTGCTGCATAGCCACCGGCAAAGATGTGGCTGAAGGCGTGCGGGAAACGGCCCCATTCCGGACTCGGAACGACTGCTACGCGGCTTTTCACTTCGCGCAGGGTTTCCAGAATCTGTGCGCCTTTCTCCGGATTAAACTCGGTATGCAGACGGAAATCGAACAGGCCGAACTCCAGCTGACGCAGGATAAACAGCGCGGCCTGATAGTTTTTCGCCGCCAGCATTTTATCCAGCAGTTCTTTCGGCAGCGGTTCGCCGGTCTCAAAGTGACCGGAGATAAAGGCCAGCGCATCCGGTTCCCAGCACCAGTTTTCCATGAACTGGCTTGGCAGTTCGACCGCATCCCATGGCACACCGCTGATACCGGAAACGCCAGGCGCTTCGATGCGGGTCAGCATGTGGTGCAGGCCGTGACCAAACTCATGGAACAGGGTAATCACTTCGTCATGGGTGAACAGCGCAGGTTTGCCTTTCACCGGACGGTTAAAGTTACAGGTCAGGTAAGCAACGGGCTTCTGCAGGCTGCCATCGGCTTTACGCATCTGGCCCACGCAGTCATCCATCCAGGCACCGCCACGTTTGTGCTCGCGGGCGTAGAGGTCGAGATAGAAGCTGCCGCGCAGTTCACCGGTTTCATCGAACAAATCGAAGAACTTCACGTCAGGATGATAAACCTCAACGTCGGTACGCTGCTTCGCAGTGATACCGTAAATGCGTTTCACCACTTCGAACAGACCGGCGACCGCGCGCTCTTCCGGGAAGTAAGGACGCAGCTGCTCATCGCTGATGGTGTAGAGATGCTGCTTCTGCTTTTCACCATAATAAGTGAGATCCCATGGATTCAGCTGCTCAACGCCATGCTCTTTCTGCGCGAAGGCGCGCAGCTGCTCCAGCTCTTTTTCACCCTGCGGACGGGCGCGTTCAGCCAGGTCATTCAGGAAGTCGATCACCTGAGACGGGCTTTGCGCCATTTTGGTCGCCAGCGATTTATCCGCGTAGGAGTCGAAGCCCAGCAGCTGAGCCAGCTCGTGACGCAGCGCCAGCTCTTCCGCCATGATAGGACCGTTGTCCCATTTACCGGCGTTCGGACCCTGATCGGAAGCACGCGTCGCATAGGCGCGATACATCTCTTCGCGCAGCGCCGCGTTATCGCAGTAGGTCATGACCGGCAGATAGCTTGGAATATCCAGCGTCAGCAGCCAGCCTTCCTGCTCTTTGGCTTCAGCCTGAGCTTTCGCCGCCGCCAGCGCGCTTTCCGGCATACCGGCCAGCTCGCTTTCATCGGTGATCAGCTTGCTCCAGCCCATGGTCGCATCGAGCACGTTGTTGCTGTAAGCCGAACCCAGCTCAGAGAGGCGCGCGGCGATTTCGCCATAGCGCTGCTGTTTATCCTTTGGCAGGCCGATTCCAGAGAGTTCGAAATCACGCAGGGCGTTATCGACCGCTTTCTTCTGCGCCAGATCCAGTGCCGCGTATTGATCGCCCTCTTTCAGGTTGCGATACGCCTGATACAGCCCTTCATGCTGACCGACCCAGGTGCTGTATTCAGAGAGCAGCGGCAGCGTCTGCTCATAGGCTTCACGCAGCTCCGGGCTGTTTTTTACCGAATTAAGATGGCTGACCGGGGAGAAAATACGGCTCAGGCGATCGTCGGTTTCCGCCAGCGGCTGAACCAAGTTATCCCAGGTGTACGGCGCACCCTGCGCCACCACTTTTTCGACTTCTGCGCGGCATTGGCTCAGCACTTCCGTCACGGCAGGAACAACATGTTCAGGCTGGATAGCAGAAAAAGGGGGGAGCGTAAAAGATGTCAGTAGCGGATTGGTCATAGCGCAGTCCTTTATCGATGTATGGGGCGCAGCGGGTCGCGCAACGCAATCTAAGTAACATGCGGCTTAGTGTAGTGAAAATCAATGGGGGTCAGGATGAGGTGGGGAAGAAACGCGCGAATGGCTACCCGAAAGCCCGCTGCTTTTAAACTATGGCTGCGATTGCGATGAGCGCGTCGGGCAGCTTTCCGTACCTGCATGCCTGCAACAGGATGCCGCGCCCTGTAATCCCGATTTGTTATCACGCTTCTGGCCCATCGCCAGGCCATCCCTGATATAATCGCGGATTCTCATGCTTTTCCTGCGTCGGTTGCTGTGCGTCGTTCTGTAGGTAATACGTGAGGTAATAATTGGTATAAATTGATTTTCCATCAATTAAAACCTTATACATTCAACAGGATAAACAATGCTGAGTTATCGCCATAGCTTCCATGCGGGCAACCACGCCGACGTGCTGAAGCACACTGTTCTGAGCCTGATCATCACGGCGCTGAAAGAGAAAGAGAAACCGTTTTTCTACCTGGATACCCATGCGGGCGCAGGCCGCTACCAGCTGAGCGGCGAGCACGCCGAGCGTACCGGTGAATATCTGGAAGGCATCGCGCGTATCTGGCAACAGCCCGATGCACCGGAACTGCTGCAACCCTATTTTGACGCCATCGGTGCGCTGAATCGTGGCCCTTCTCTGCGCTACTATCCGGGTTCACCGCTGATTGCCCGTCATCTGCTGCGTGAAGATGACCGGCTGCAACTCACCGAGCTGCACTCCAGCGACTATCCGCTGCTGCGCAACGAGTTCAGCAAAGACAACCGCGCGCGCGTCGACCGTGCCGACGGTTATCAGCAGTTAAAATCGAAACTGCCACCGCCGTCGCGTCGCGGTCTGGTGCTGATCGACCCGCCTTATGAGATGAAAAGCGACTACCAGGCAGTGGTGAAAGGCATTCAGGAAGGTCATAAACGGTTTGGCACCGGCGTCTTTGCGCTGTGGTATCCGGTGGTGTTACGTCAGCAGATCAAACACATGCTGCGCGACCTGGAAGCAACCGGCATCCGCAATATCCTGCAGATCGAACTGGCTGCCCGTCCGGACAGCGATCAGCGCGGCATGACCGCCTCCGGCATGATCGTGATTAACCCGCCGTGGAAGCTGGCCGATCAGATGAATACCCTGCTGCCATGGCTGCACAAAAAACTGGTTCCGGCCGGTACCGGTCACTTCGTGGTGAACCAGATCGTTCCTGAATAACCGATTATGTGGATTCTGCTGGCAGGCGCGCTGGGCGCGCTGCAACCCGCCCGGCGGCTGGCGCTACTGCTGTTAGCGCTCGCTGCGCTGCTGGGGTTTTATCACGACGTCCTGACATGGCCAGTGCTGCCGCTGCTGGCCGGGATCGCGGCACTGGTCGCGCTGCGCCGCTTTGACCCAATCCGTTCCCGGCAGCACATTCTGAGTGAAGCGCTGCTGGTGCTGATTTCGCTGGGATTGTTCCTCCATCTTTTTCCCGGCTTTCACAATCCCCTCGTGGTCGATGAGGTTAAGGTGGGCGTACAGAGCCTGCCGTTCAGTTTCTCCTTCAACTTCGATAAAGCGCTGATCCCCTTTGTACTACTGGCCTGCCTGCCGACGCTGTTCCGCGCCCGGGCCTGTCCACCACGTTATCCGTGGATCGCTGTGCTGGCATTGATCGCCGCCGTGCCGCTGCTGCTGGGTAGCGCCGTGCTGCTGGGCGGTCTGGCCGTGGAGCCTCATTTTCCGCCCTGGCTGCCCGCGTTTATGCTGGCGAATCTGTTCTTTGTCTCGCTGGCCGAAGAGGCGCTGTTCCGGGGCTATCTGCAACAGCGGCTGAGCGAGAAGCTGGGTGGGTTGCCCGCGCTGCTGATTAGCACGCTGCTGTTCGGGCTGGCGCATGCAACCGGCGGCGTACTGCTGGTAGTTTTCGCGACGCTGGCCGGGCTGCTTTATGGTCTGGCGTGGCACTGGAGCGGCCGCTTATGGCTGGCAGCCGCCCTGCACTTCGCGCTTAACCTCACTCATCTGCTGCTGTTTACTTATCCGGCGCTGCATCACTAAACCGTAAACACCGCCAGGTCCGAGGCCAGCTCGGTGCGGGGGAAAATGGTCTGGCACTCCGCCAGCAGGCGGCTCATGTCCTTTGCCAGATAGCGGGAGCTGAAATGGGTGGCGATCATCCGCTTTGCCCCGGCGCGCTTTGCCACCTCCGCCGCCTGCAGGGTTGTGGAGTGCCCGCGCCCGTTGGCTTTCTCCACCATCGCCGCCTCCAGCGTGGTTTCATGCACCATCAGGTCAACCTCCGCCGCCAGCTGCAGCGCAACCTCCGTGGGAGCCGTATCGCCAAAGATGGCCAGCTTTTTACCGGGTGTCGCCGGGCCAAGGTAGTCAGCGCCGTTAATTACCCGCCCATCTTCCAGCGTCACACATTCCCCCTGCTTCAGCTGCTGGAACCACGGGCCGCGGGGCACGCCTTCGGCTTTCAGCCGCTCGGCATCCAGCAGGCCGGGTTTGTCATGCTGTTCAATGCGATAGCCAAAACACTCCACCGGATGGCTCAGCGGCCAGGCACTGATACGAAACTCACCGTCATCCAGCGTCCAGCCCGCCTCAATCTCAACAATGTTCAGCGGGTAATCGGTGTAGGAACCGCTGATCGACAGCGCCGTCTCAACAAAGGTCTTCAATCCTCTGGGGCCATAAACCGTCATGGGTGAGGTCAGTCCGGCCATCGACCGGCTGGTAAGTAAGCCCGGCAGGCCGAAGATATGATCGCCATGCAGATGGGTGATAAAAATCTTATCCAGCTTGCCCGGTTTCAGGCTGGAGCGCATAAACTGTAACTGCGTGCCCTCCCCGCAGTCGAACAGCCAGGTTTCACCACTCAGCGCGCGGGTAAAAGCAATGGAGGTCACGTTACGTTGCAGGCTGGGAGCACCGCCGCCGGTGCCAAGAAAAGTAAGGTGCATGGTATGCTTCCCTGTAAGCGAGTGAAAAACAGAACCCTATTACAATCATAGGCGCAAACTTTGCGTCATTTCGACTCGCAGCGTTACACTCAACCCCAATTTTTTATGCAACCGGATGGATACTTCAATGACCCGACATTTCGACTATCTCGCCATTGGCGGCGGCAGCGGCGGCATCGCCTCGATTAACCGTGCAGCTATGTATGGCCAGAAATGCGCCCTGATTGAAGCAAAAGAGCTGGGTGGCACCTGCGTGAACGTGGGTTGCGTGCCGAAGAAAATCATGTGGCACGCCGCGCAAATCGCCGAAGCTATCCATCTTTATGGCCCGGATTATGGCTTCGACACCACCGTAAACCGCTTTGACTGGGCCACGCTGGTCAAAAACCGCAGCGCCTATATCGATCGCATCCACAGCTCTTATGACAACGTGCTGGGTAAAAACAAAGTTGAAGTGATCAAAGGCTTTGCCCGCTTTGTCGATGCGCACAGCGTTGAAGTGAACGGCGAGATTATTACGGCTAACCACATTCTGATCGCCACTGGCGGTCGTCCGGTTCACCCTTCTATTCCGGGTGCGGAGTACGGCATTGATTCCGACGGCTTCTTCGAGCTGGACGCGCTGCCAAAACGCACCGCGGTTGTCGGCGCGGGCTATATCGCGGTTGAGCTGGCGGGCGTGGTGAACGCGCTGGGTTCAGAAACCCACCTGTTCGTGCGTAAACACGCGCCGCTGCGCAGCTTCGACCCGCTGCTCACCGAGACGCTGGTCGAAGTAATGAAGACCGAAGGTCCGGCGCTGCACACCGAAGCCATTCCTAAGGCTGTAGTTAAAAACAGCGATGGCAGCCTGACGCTGCAGCTGGAAAATGGCAGCGACTACACCGTGGATTGCCTGGTCTGGGCGATTGGCCGTGAGCCTGAAACGGACAATCTCAATATTCAGGCCGCAGGCGTGGCGCTGAACGAGAAAGGCTATATCAGCGTCGATAAATTCCAGAACACCAATGTCTCAGGCGTTTACGCCGTGGGCGACAACACCGGTGCGGTTGAGCTGACGCCGGTTGCGGTTGCCGCAGGACGTCGTCTCTCTGAGCGTCTGTTTAACAACAAGCCGGACGAGCATCTGGATTACAGCAACGTCCCGACCGTGGTGTTCAGCCATCCGCCGATTGGCACTGTAGGACTGACCGAGCCGCAGGCGCGCGAACAGTATGGCGACGATCAGGTGAAGGTCTATAAATCGTCGTTTACCGCCATGTACACCGCGGTCACCCAGCATCGTCAGCCGTGCCGCATGAAGCTGGTTTGTGTGGGTGCCGATGAGAAGATCGTCGGCATTCACGGCATCGGATCCGGTATGGATGAGATGCTGCAGGGCTTCGCCGTGGCGCTGAAGATGGGCGCGACCAAGAAAGACTTCGATAACACCGTGGCCATCCACCCGACCGCGGCGGAAGAATTTGTGACAATGCGTTAATCCGCACCGGGCTTCAGAAACAGAACAGGCGACCTTAAGGTCGCCTGTTTTTTTATGCCGCATCCACTTCCGCTTTCTGACCGTGCAGCATAGCACTGCGTCAGTGCACTTCAGCTTACGCGATCCAGCCAGCGGACATACGCCTGATCCCACAACGCTGCGGGCGTACCCGCCTTGCCGAGGCCAAATCCGTGTCCGCCTTTGCTGATCTGAATCAGCTCAACCGGCACGCGGTTGCGGCGACAGGTGTCGCGCATCAGCTCGGTGTTAAACGGATTGGAGGTGTGATCGTCCTCGGCCTGCGCCAGAAACGTCGGCGGATATTGCCGGGTCACATAGTTCTGCACTGACCAGTTCGCCTCATCCTGCGGCGTGGCATTTTTACCTACCATCATCAGATGCGTATTGGTGTGCTGATAAGGCGCTTCCAGGGTAATGACCGGATAGATCAGGCCGACGCTGTCGACTTTCGGCACCACTTCATCCAGCGGATCGATGGCCGGATAAGATTCAAAGTCTGGCCGCGCCGCCGCCAGCCCCAGCAGATGTCCGCCTGCCGAGAAACCCAGCACATGCACCTTGCGTTCGAAAGATCGCACCAGCCGGATGGCGCGCTGCGCATCCTGCAGTGGCGCCAGCCGACCCGCCTGCCACTTCTCATGCGGCAACCGATAGCTGAGCACATAGGCAGTATAGCCACTGGCATTCAGCCAGCGCGCTACCGGCCAGGCTTCACGCGCCATGCCGATCCAGCGATACCCGCCGCCTGCGGCGATTAATACCGCTTCGCCATTCGGATTTTCTGGTTTAAACCGCTGAATCGCCGGGCTGACGATATTTGACCAGGAACCACTGCTGTTAATATGCAACTGGCCGGATGGGCCGCCGCCGCCGGGCGGATCGTCCGGCCAGAGGGGAATAATGTCATCGCGGGCAAATAATTTGCCGGTGGTCATGGAGAGCCCGAGCGCTCCCGTGCCGAGAATAAAGCGTCGACGCGTAATCATAATGCCTGTTGTGTGATGCCAGAGTAATGAGCAAGCCGTTGCGGCAGGCTACAGAAGAAGTAACAGATGCAAGTCTGGTGCCATGGGTGGCGATTATGTACGCAATAGCCCCAGGAAAGCCATAAAAAAACGCGCCGGGCAGGCGCGTTTTTATTTCATTCCGTATGGTTAATCTTCCTGCTGGAACTGCGCCATCACGGCCTGTTCACACTGCTGTTCGTTGACGCGCAGTTTGGCCCGCTCATCATCGCCAAGTTGCAGCCAGGCACTGGCCACTTCACGCGCGGACTCTTCATCAAATTCCGGCTGATTCATCGCCGATGATGACTGACTGCTCGCGACTGACGATTTCATCTGTTCAACATATTGATCCGCACTCGCGACCTTTTTCTCGCCGCTGACAATGTGGCACAACTGACTGGCGTAAACATTCTGCTCAGTATCAGCGTCGTCCGCTGCCAGCGCGCTGCCGGAGGCAAGGAGGCTTAGCAGCACTATCTGAGTGACTTTCATTTTTAACTCCTGTTCGTTCAGGTTAAACCTTGCGCTGAAGGGCTTCGAGGCGCTTCTGACGCCAGTTCAGCAGCGGCGTCACGGTGGTGCCGTGAACCACCACGCTGCAGACCACCAGCGTTAACGCTATATTCGTCATGATTTCCATCTGCGGGCCTTGCATGCCGTGCGTCCAGGCATAGGCGATGTAGTTCAGGCTGCCAATTCCCCGGATGCCCAGCCAGCCAATCAGCAAGCGCTGCCCGAGCGGCAGTCCGGCGCGCAGCGTCACCAGCCAGACGGCCATCGGTCGTACTACGGCAAACAGTACCAGCCCAATCAGCACGCCATAGATGTTCCAGTGCTGCGCCAGTGTGACGCCCAGTACGACCATCATGCCAGCCGCCAGTAAACGTTCAATAGTATCGCCAAAAGAGAGCGCGTCGCCTACTACAAACCCAATCGACTTCACCATATTATTGCCGCCCTGATGGGCCAGGCGTTTGTTAGGATTCACCAGCGCCTCAGAGGGCAATACGCGCTCATCGTCAGAGAGGTCTTCCGGCTGATGACGATGGAACACACCCAGTTCGGCACGGCGTAACCCCAGTCCGGCGGCGAAGGCGGCCAGGAAGCCGGAGGCACCCAGGTACTCCACCAGCGAATAACTGAGGGCTATCAGCGCCAGCGCCAGGAAATCATTGGGCGCAACGTCGCCATTCGCATTGCGCAGTCGGGTCGCCAGCATGCCGATTAATTGCCCCAGAACAAAGCCAATGATCAGACCGCCGCCAATCGCCCAGAGCACCTCGACCGCGCCCCAGTGCGCCAGCATCGCGCCACTCAGGCTCTCGCCATTAAACAGCAGCAGCGCCAGCATCAGCAGGGGTAATGCGGAGCCATCGTTCATGCCCGCTTCACTGGAGATCGCCACCCGCAGCGAGTCATCATCCTGCGCATCGTTGACCGAGATTAAGCTCGCCAGCACCGGATCGGTCGGCGCGACAATCGCCCCAAACGCCAGCGCAATCGGCCAGTCTAATCCCACCAGGAAGTGTGCCAGCAGGGTCATCGCGGCAACGGTAAGCAGCATGGCGGGAAACGCCAGTTTCAGCCCGGTGTGCCAGCAGTTGTTCTGCAGCGGCTGACGCAGCTTGAGACCGGTGATAAACAGCGAGGCCGCCATGGTGATTTCGGTGATATGGGCCACGGCTTCGGAATGGGTGACGATATCGAGGTGGATAACATCAAATCCCCACGGGCCGCACAGCATGCCCGCGATCAGGAACAGACCAAATGAGGTGACTGGCCCCCGGTGAATCCAACCGGAAGCCAGCGACATCAGCAGCAGAAGGCCGCCCGTCGCTGCTGTCCAGGCTAAAAAGTTCATAACACTCCACAATATTTCGGGTTTATGAATAAGCCTGGCACATTTTTTGACGGGCGAGGCGTCAGTTTTTCAGGTGACGACTGGCGAAGCGGACCGCGAGAGCCGCGGCACCGGCTAAAGTGGCGAGCGCAACGACGCCATTCCAGCCCCAGTGAGCCAGCGCCAGACTGCCCAGCGCCGCACCGGTCGCCATACCGATAAACACCACAGTAAACAGCAATGCATTCAGGCGACTGCGTGCTTCCGGTGCCAGGCCATAGACCAGCGTCTGATGCGCCACCAGCGTGGCCTGCACCCCTAAATCAAAGCCGATGGTACAGACCACAATCAGCGCCAGCTGTGCGGGCATGGGCAGCAGTGGCAGCAGAAACATCAGCGCAAAAGAGATCGTCACCAGCGCGGCACCGGCCTGCGTGACGCGTGCCGGGCCGATGCGGTCAGCAAAACTGCCCGCTAGCGGTGCTGCCATAGCGCCTGCTGCACCGGCTAAACCAAACGCCCCAGCCACCGCACTGTCGAGATGAAAGCGGTCGCTGAGCATTAACGCCAGCGTCGACCAGAAGGCGCTGAAGGCGACCGACAGCAGACCCTGAGCCAGCGCGGCGCGGCGCAGCGTCTGATGGTGACGCCACAGATGCACCAGTGACAGCAACAGGCGCGGATAGCTCACTGAGGTGCCCGGCGCGAAGCGTGGCAACACCCGCCACAGCGTCAGCGTAATCAGCAGTACCGCCAGTGCGGCGATCATGTACATGGTGCGCCAGCCGAAATATTCCGCCACCACCCCGCTGACTACCCGCGACAGGAGGATGCCGACCAGCAGTCCGGTCATCACCGTGCCGACCGTTTTACCCCGGCTGCGTTCCGGGGCCAGCGTCGCCGACGCGGGCACAATATCCTGCGCCACGGTGGCGGTCAGGCCGGTAATAAAACTGGCAACCAGCAGCGCGCTGAGTCCACCGGAAAAGCCACACAGCAGCAGCGCCGCGACCAGCAGTAAGCCTTTGATAAAGATAATGGTGCGGCGGTCATGACGATCCCCCAGCGGGGCCAGCAGCAGAATACCCAGCGCATAGCCCGCCTGAGTCAGCATCGGCACCATGCCAACTGCGCCGATGCCTGCATTAAACTGCTTACTGATGATATCCAGCATCGGCTGGCTGTAGTAAATCGATGCAACGCTGAGCCCGGCTCCGGCCGCCAGGGTAAACACCAGCGGCGTAGAGAGCGATTCATTTTGCGTCTGAGTCTGTATGGCTGACATGCTGTAATCCTCATCATTTCGTGCAGCCATTAAAGCGCATTATGGTTATACGCGGTAGACTGATACCAGACAAAACCGTTATGCGTGGCGCGTATGAACAATCCCAACAGCAGCGATCGCATCGACCTGATGCAGACATTTATCCGTATCGTTGAGAGCGGCAGCCTGTCCGCAGCAGCAGCCCAGCTTGGCACGACACAGCCCACCGTCAGCCGCCGATTGCAGACCCTGGAGCAGCGGCTGGGCCTCAAGCTAATCCTGCGCACCACCCATGCGCTGAAACTCACCGATGATGGCGAACGCTGCTACGCCCAGGCACGGCAGTTGCTGGCGACCTGGCATGCGCTGGAAGATGAGCTGACCGGTGCCAGCGATGACCCGGTCGGTACGCTGCGGGTTCGTGCGCCGCACGCCTTTGGTCAGGATCAGCTGATCGCGCCGCTGGTGGACTATCTGCACCGCTATCCCCGCCTCAATATCGAGTGGATGCTGAATGACCGCACGCCCGACTTCATGGCGGAGAACGTCGACTGCGCCATTCAGGTCGGTGCGCCCACCGATCCTTCGGTCGTGGCGATTCTGCTGGCCGAAGTGCCGCGCATTGTGGTGGCGGCCCCGCACCTGCTGGCGCAGCATCCGCCTATTGAACGTGTGGCACAGCTGCGCGATCTGCCCTGGCTGGCGCTGACCAGCTTTTACCGTAATGAAGTGGCGTTGCAGAAGATTGACGACGGCCAGCCAGTGAACCTGGCGATTACGCCCCGGCTGAGCAGCGACAGCTTATATGCAGTGCGCAAAGCGGCGCTGGCCGGGATGGGCGCGGCGATTGTCTCCTCGTGGGCGGTGCAGGAGGACTTAGCGGATGGCAGTCTGGTTCAGCTGATGCCCGCCTGGCAGGCCCCGCCGCTGCCGGTATGGCTGACCTATCCCTGGGCGAGTTACTACCCGGCCAGGCTGCAACACTTTTTTGCCATGATCAAAGAGGTGATGCCACAGCTGGCGGGCACGCGCCCGGCGTCGCAGCCGGCAGGTCGTTCAGGGGAAGCAGAGCGGAAGGGATAAAGCAGGCGCCCGCGTCAGCGGGTCGCCAGGTGATAAATTACTTTTTATCGTAGCGCGACATTTTGTCCAGCCAGCCCATCACAAAGGCCGAGAGCACAAAGGTCAGGTGGATAATCACGTACCACATCAGCTTGTCGTTTTCGACGTTGCGCGCTTCCATAAACACCCGCAGCAGGTGAATCGAGGAGATGGCCACGATAGAAGCCGCGACTTTGTTTTTCAGCGAGCCGGAGTCCATCTTGCCCAGCCAGCTCAGCTTCTCTTTGTCTTCGTCGATATCAAGCTTGGA
Organism: Pantoea sp. S62; assembly: GCF_016658625.1. Lineage (NCBI taxonomy): Bacteria > Pseudomonadati > Pseudomonadota > Gammaproteobacteria > Enterobacterales > Erwiniaceae > Pantoea > Pantoea sp. S62. The sequence goes on from NZ_JACVVI010000006.1 coordinate 205,373, forward strand.
GATGAAGTTCTCATAACCCGACAGCATCACCATCACCAGCAGGCCGCCCACCAGCGTCATATCCACCAGCGACAGCAGCAGCAGGATCAGATCGTTTTCCGCAATGCTGAAAATGTTGGGCAGCAGGTGGAAAATTTCCTGGAAAAATTTAATGGTCAGCGCCAGCAATCCCAGCGAAAGTCCAATGTAAACCGGAGCCAGCAACCAGCGCGATGCATACATCAGGTTTTCGGTAAAACGTTCCATACAATCCCACGAATAATCAAACAGGTCCGGAAGTATAACCGATCCACTGTGAAGTTATTTCAGCCCTTCGTCAGAAATTTCAGGGACCGGCGGCAGCGGCAGTGAGAGACGAAATGCAGCGCCGCCTTCGGGTCGGTTCTCTGCCCAGATCTGGCCACCGTGGCTCTCGATAATGGTTTTACAGATTGCCAGACCCAGCCCGACACCCGGCACCGCCGACTCTTTATCACCGCGCCAGAACTTATCGAATATCCGGGTTAAATCGTCCTCGGCAATGCCCGGTCCGCTGTCCCACACCGCAATCTCCAGCCGTGTTGCAGCACGCCAGGCGCGGATGCCACGCGGCGCGCTGTTACCGGCATACTTCAGGCTGTTCTCAATCAGGTTGGTGAAGACGCGTTCCAGCAGCGTGCTGTCGCCTTTAATCAGCACGATGTCATCCGGCAGATCGAGCTGAACCTCATGCCCTTTCAGCGACGGTGCCATGCTGCTCAGCGCGCCGCCGATCACCTCTTCCAGCGCCAGCCACTCTTCCCGCAGGTTAAGGCCGCCCGACTGAATGCGTGCCATATCCAGCATGTTGCTCACCAGCCGGATGGTGCTCAGCGTCTGCTCACGGATCTGGCTGGCCTGCGGCACATATTTTGAGTTGTCGCTGGCCAGGTCGAGCATCAGCATTTCCGCCTGACCAAACAGCACGGTCAGCGGGGTGCGCAGGTCGTGGGACAGCGCCGAGAGCAGCGCATTGCGCAGCTGTTCACGCTCGGCCGAGAGCCGGGATGCCGCCTCGCTGTGCGACAGCGCCATTCGCTCCAGCGCATTGGCAATCAGTACCGTAAAGGTTTCCACCAGCCGCTGCTGTTCGGGGATCATCAGCTGACGCAGGTTCTGCGGCTCCACCACCAGCAGACCCCGACAGTGTGCACCGCTTTTCAGCGGCAGGATCTGATAGGGCACCGCCGGTAAGGTATCGGTGCCCGCGCCCGCAGGCTGGCCTTTGCTGTAACTCCATTTCGCGATGGCGCGATCCGGTTCGCTGGCCGGTAACGCCTCGCCCACCGGTTGCAGCTCACCCTGCTCATCCGGCAGCAACAGCAGGCAGCGCGCCTGCAAAGTGGCGTCGAGCACCCGCTGGCTGGTGGCGGCGATATCCTGCGGCGTCAGCGCGCTGCCCAGCGATTTTGCCATCTCGTAGAGCTGCCGCGCCCGCTGCTCGCGGTAGCGCGCCACCCGCGCCTGATAACGCACGCCTGCCGTAAGGTTGCCGACAATGACGCCCACCGCCAGCATTACGCCAAAGGTCACCAGATATTGCAGGTCGGAGACCGCCACCGTGCCGGTGGGGGCCACAAAAAAGAGGTCGAAGGCGACGATATTCATCACCGTGGCAATCACCGACGGCCAGCGGCCATAGCGCAGCGCCACGATCACCACCGCCAGCAGGTAGATCATCACACAGTTGGCAGGATCGAAATTGATCAGTACCGACTGTCCGGCTGCGGTGACGACGATGCAGAGCACCAGCGCCATCATCACGCCGCGCAGCTGAATGCGCCATTTTTCACTGGTCACGCGGCCATCCGGCAGCGGATGCGGCGCATCTTTCAGCGGCTCATCCAGTGCGACAACCAGCAGGTCGAGATCGGGGCCGAGCTGGCCCAGACGTTCGGCAAAACTGTCACGCCGCCAGCGTCGCAGCGGGCGACGACCGGTGACGATTTTGCCCAGGTTGTGCTCGCGGGCGTAGCCCAGCACCGCTTCCGCTTCATCCGGTTCCGACAGCGTGGCCGTTTCCGCACCCAGCTCCTGCGCCAGCTGTAAGGTGCGCAGAATCGCCCGTCGCCGCGCTTCGGGCAGCCGGTTAAGCCGGGGTGTTTCGACATAGACCGCGTGCCATTCACTGCCGAGCCGTGCCGCCAGCCGGGCAGCGGTACGCACCAGCTTTTCACTGCCACTGTCGTCACCAATGCAGAGCAGAATAGCGTCGCGGGTGTGCCAGACGCGATCCCGTCCCTGCTGATCGCGCCAGGCGCGCATCTGGTCGTCCACACGATCGGCAGTGCGACGCAGGGCCAGTTCACGCAGGGCGAACAGGTTACCTTTGCGGAAAAAGTTTTCGATGGCGCGTTCCGCGCGGTCGCCAATGTAGACTTTGCCCTCTTTCAGCCGCTGCCGCAGATCGTCGGGCGGCAGATCGACCAGCACCACTTCATCAGCGCTGTCGAAAAAGGGATCGGGCACAGTTTCGCGCACCTGAATGCCGGTGACGCCGCCGACCACATCGTTGAGGCTTTCAAGGTGCTGCACGTTGACGGTGGTCAGCACGTCGATGCCCGCTTCCAGCAGCTCTTCGATATCCTGCCAGCGCTTGGGATGGCGCGAGCCCTGTACGTTGGTGTGCGCCAGCTCATCCATCAGAATCACCGCCGGATGGCGGGCCAGCGCAGCATCAAGATCAAACTCCGCATGACGCGAGCGGCCGGTTGCGCGCCGCGGCAGCAGGGTTAAGCCTGTCAGCAGCTGCGCGGTTTCCGGCCGTTCGTGGGTTTCTACCACGCCAATCAGCACATCCAGACCCTGCGCACGCAGCCGCTGTGCCTCCTGCAGCATGGCGTAGGTTTTGCCCACGCCCGCACAGGCACCAAAGTAAATCTTCAGCTGCCCGCGATGACTTTCGCGGTTAGCCTGCAGCAGCGCGTCGGGATCGGGACGCTGGGGTTCGTCGTGGTTCATCGCTTCCTTAACACCATTACCGTTCGTTGAGGGCCATGTTCAGCTGCAGCACGTTGAGGGTCGGCGTGCCGAGGAAGGGCATCAGCGGACGATGCGTCATCTTTTCAATCAGCGCCTCGACCTGCGCGACCGGCACGTTGCGGCTGGCAGCGATACGCGGAGCCTGCCACAGGGCAGCCTGGGGCGAAATATCCGGGTCCAGCCCGCTGGCGGAAGCCGTCACCAGCTCAACCGGCACGGCTACAGGTGCCTGCGGATTGGCGACACGCAGTGCAGCGACGCGGTCGGCGACCGCTTTATCCAGCGCCGGGTTGCTGGCGGCCAGATTACTGCCTCCCGAGGCCAGCGGGTTATAGGCTTTATCACTGGTGGCTGAAGGACGGCCCCAGAAATAGTCGGGCTGGGTAAAGTTCTGCCCAATCAGCGCGGATCCGTGCGCCACGCCATCTTCTTCCAGCAGCGAGCCATTGGCCTGGGCCGGAAACAGCCACTGCGCCAGCCCGGTGGTGAGGAAAGGATAAACCACGCCGGTAACAAGCGTAAGCAGCAACAACAGTAAAATTGCCGGACGTAACTGACTCATTTTTTTCTCCTCAGGCCATGCCTGAAAGCACTAACAGCAGATCGATCGCTTTGATGCCGACAAACGGCACCAGCAGGCCACCCAGACCGTAAATCAGCAGGTTGCGGCGCAGCAGCGCAGCGGCACTCAGCGGGCGGTAGCTGACGCCTTTCAGGGCCAGCGGGATCAGGAAGATAATCACCAGGGCGTTAAAGATCACCGCTGACAGAATTGCGCTGGCGGGCGAGTGCAGCTGCATCACGTTCAGCATGTTGAGCTGCGGATAGGTCGCCGCAAACGCCGCCGGAATAATGGCGAAATATTTCGCCACGTCGTTGGCGATACTGAAAGTGGTCAGGGAACCGCGCGTCATCAGCATCTGTTTACCGATGTGCACCACTTCCAGCAGCTTGGTCGGGTTCGAGTCGAGATCGACCATGTTGCCCGCCTCTTTCGCCGCCTGCGTACCGGAGTTCATCGCCACCGCCACATCCGCCTGCGCCAGGGCAGGCGCATCGTTGGTGCCGTCGCCGGTCATCGCCACTAACCGTCCTTCTGCCTGATACTGGCGGATCAGCGCCAGCTTGGCTTCCGGGGTCGCCTCTGACAGGAAGTCATCCACGCCTGCTTCCGCCGCAATGGCCGCGGCGGTCAGCGGGTTATCGCCGGTGATCATCACCGTTTTGATGCCCATTTTGCGCAGTTCGGCAAAGCGCTCTTTGATGCCGCCTTTCACGATATCTTTCAGCGCCACCACGCCCAGCACGTTCGCGCCCTCGGACACCACCAGCGGCGTGCCGCCACTGCGGGCCACCTCTTCCACCTGCGCATTGACCTCGGCAGGGAAACGGCCATGGTTCGCTTCGATATGACGGCGGACCGCATCGACCGCGCCCTTGCGGATCAGCCGCTCCTGCACGTTTACGCCACTCATGCGGGTCTGGGCTGAGAACGGAATAAAGCTGGCACCCATGCTGCTGAGATCGCGCTCACGCAGATTAAAGCGCTGCTTCGCCAGCACCACGATGCTGCGGCCCTCTGGCGTTTCATCAGCCAGCGAGGCGAGCTGCGCGGCGTCGGCCAGCTGCTCTTCGCTGACGCCCGGCGCGGGCAGGAACTGGGTCGCCTGACGGTTACCCAGCGTGATGGTGCCGGTTTTGTCCAGCATCAGCACATCCACATCGCCGGCGGCTTCCACCGCACGTCCACTGGTCGCAATGACGTTCGCACCCAGCATCCGGCTCATTCCCGCCACACCAATCGCCGACAGCAGGCCGCCGATAGTGGTCGGGATCAGACAGACCAGCAGCGCCACCAGCACGGTGATGCTGACCGGCGTGCCGCCCCATGCCGAGAACGGCCAGAGTGTGACGGTCGCCAGCAGGAACACGATGGTCAGTGACACCAGCAGGATGGTCAGGGCGATCTCATTCGGGGTTTTACGGCGCTTCGCCCCTTCCACCATGGCGATCATCCGGTCAAGGAAGGTTTCGCCCGGGTTGGCGCTACAGGTGATCACTAGCCAGTCAGAGAGAATACGCGTACCGCCCGTCACAGAGGCGAAGTCACCGCCTGACTCACGGATGACCGGTGCAGATTCACCGGTAATCGCGCTCTCATCCACTGAGGCACCGCCCTCCATCACTTCACCGTCGCAGGGAATGATGTCACCCGCTTCGACCAGCACCGCGTCGCCTTTACGCAGCGCATCGGCGCTGACCTGCTGCCACTCCGCGCCATAGCGCGCCGCTGACAGTTTTTTAGCAAAGCTGGTCTTTTTGACCCCTTTCAGGCTGCTGGCCTGGGCCTTGCTGCGCCCTTCTGCCAGCGCCTCCGCCAGGTTGGCGAACAGCACGGTGAACCAGAGCCAGAGTGCAATCGCGCCGGTAAAGCTGGCGCTGCCGCTGATCCTGCCGAATAACATTGCCAGCGCCAGCAGCGTGGTCAGCACGCTGCCGAGCCAGACCACAAACATCACCGGATTACGGAACTGTACCCGCGGATCGAGCTTTTTCACCGCATCCCAGGCCGAGGTACGCAGCAGGGCTGCGTCAAATAACGCCTGTTGTTGACGACTCATGAGGATTGTCCCTGAACAAGTTGCAGATGCTCAGCCACCGGGCCCAGCGCCAGAGCAGGAATAAAGGTCAGTGCACCCACCAGCAGCACCGTGCCGATGAGTAAGGCAATAAACAGCGGGCCGTGGGTGGGCAGCGTGCCGTTACCCACCGGCTGCACTTTTTTCACCGCCATCGCACCGGCAATCGCCATCACCGGAATGATGATGCCGAAGCGGCCCAGCAGCATGCAGACCGCCAGTAACAGGTTCCAGAACGGCGTGTTAGCACTCAGTCCGGCAAAGGCGCTGCCGTTGTTGTTAGCCGCCGAGGAAACGGCGTAGAGCACTTCGCTAAAGCCGTGAATGCCGGGGTTCGCCATTGCGCTGCGACCAGCGTCGGTCATCATCGCCAGCGCGGTGCCGATCAGCACCAGCGCCGGGGTGACCAGAATCGCCAGCGCGGTCATTTTCATCTCCCACACGTCGACTTTTTTACCCAGGAACTCCGGGGTACGGCCAATCATCAGCCCGGCGATAAATACCGCCAGCAGCACAAACAGCAGCATGCCGTAGAGACCGGCACCGACGCCGCCAAACACCACTTCACCCAGCTGCATCAGCCACATCGGCACCATGCCGCCCAGCGCGGTAAAGGAGTCGTGCATGGCATTCACCGCACCGCAGGAGGCCGCAGTGGTGATGACCGCGAACAGGCTGCTGTTAAGAATGCCAAAGCGCGTCTCTTTGCCTTCCATGTTGACGGCGCTGTCGGCACCCAGCTGGAGGAAATGCGGGTTGCCCTGCAGTTCGGCCCACATCACGACGGCGACCGCCGCGACAAACATCAGCGTCATCGCCCATAGCAGCATGTGGCCCTGACGACGGTCACGCACGCTTTCGCCAAACGCAAAGCAGAGCGCGGCCGGGATCAGGAAGATGCTCAGCATCTGCACCAGGTTGGTCAGCACCGTCGGGTTTTCAAACGGATGGGCGGAGTTGGCGTTAAAGAAGCCGCCACCATTGGTGCCCAGCATTTTAATCGCTTCCTGCGACGCCACTGGTCCCATCGACAGCGTCTGCTGTACGCCTTCCAGCGTGGTGAAGCTGTGGTAAGGCGCGAAGTTCTGAATGCTGCCCTGATTGACAAAGAACAGCGCCATCAGCAGGCTGATCGGCAGTAAGACGTAGAGCGTGATGCGTGTCAGGTCGCGCCAGGCGTTACCCAGAGATGCAGAGCTGCGATTAGCGAAACCCCGGATCAGCGCAAACGCCACGGCGATCCCGGTTGCGGCAGAGAGGAAGTTCTGCACCGTCAGGCCCACCATCTGGCTGAAATAGCTAAGGGTGCTTTCGCCGCTGTAGGACTGCCAGTTGGTGTTAGTGACGAAGCTCACAGCGGTGTTGAGCGCCAGATGCCAGCTCAGGCCAGGCAGCTGCTGCGGATTCAGCGGCAGCGAGCCCTGCAGCAGCAGTATGGCCAGCAGCACCACGAAGCCCAGCGCGTTAAACAGCAGTATCGCCAGCAGGTAGTGCGGCCAGCGCATCTCCGATTGCTGCGCGCCCAGCAGTCGCCACAGCGGCGCTTCAAAACGGGCAAACACCGGTTTATCAGCCACTAACGCGGCCAGACCCCGGCCAAGCGGCTGTGCCAGCACCATCAGCAGCACCAGATAAAATGCGATGAGTAAAAAAGCATTGGCCGCCATCAGAAGGCCTCCGCATTTAACAGGGCATAGATCAGATAGCCCAGTAACAACACCACCAGCACAATGCCGGTTATTACGCCCACGCTCACAGGAACCTCCAGAGGATTGGATTTATGGCTTAGCTTGCGCGGAGACGTATAAAGAAGGGGTTAAAATGCAGCGGGCGGCCGTAAAAATAGTGTAAAAATGGCGAAAAATCAGGCGACTTCCAGCGCCCAGATGCGATTGAGATCGACTTTACCCCATAGCGTACTGTCCTCTGCGCCCACAATGCTGTCGGTGCAGAAACTGTCGCCGAGGTCGAGCTCCTCCGGTTTCACTTCACGCTGGGCGTGCAGCGACCAGAAGACGTGCACACAGGGACGCATCAGCGATTTTTCCCCCGCTTTCACCACCAGCGCCACCCGGCCGGAGGCCAGACGCACCAGCGATCCCACCGGATAGATGCCGATAGTTCGCACGAAGGTGTGCAGCAGGCCCGGATCGAAGTGGCCGCGCCAGCTCAGCATCTGGTGCATCGCCTCTGCCGGTGTCCAGCCGTTGCGATAGGAGCGGGTTGAGGTGACAGCATCGTAGACATCACACACCGCTGCCATCCGGGCGTAGAACGAAATCGCCTCGCCTTTCAGACGGTGCGGATAGCCGCTGCCATCATATTTTTCATGATGATGCAAGGCGATATCGAGCAGATCGTCATCGGCGTCGGCTTCAATCAGCATCTGCGTACCCACCACCGGATGCTCGCGCATCACCCTGAACTCCTCTTCCGTCAGCTTGCCTGCTTTGTTCAGGATCGCCAGCGGCACAGCGGCTTTGCCCACATCATGCAGTAAACCGCCCATGCCCACCCGACGCAGCTGCTGCTCATCCAGCCCGAGTTTTTTACCCAGCGCAATCATCAGCCCGCAGACCGCCATAGAGTGCAGATAGGTGTAGTCATCATGATTTTTCAGCCGTGCCACGCTGAGCATCGCTGAGGGTTCACGCGTGATCGAGCCGGCGATTTCATCCACCAGATCCATCATATAATCGAGTTTCAGGCCGTTGCCCAGCCGCGCTTCGTTGAACATCGCCAGTACTTTCGGTTTGCCCTGCTGAAAGATCAGCTGTGCCTGGTCCAGCTCCTGAAAAAACGGGGTGCGTCCAATGGTTCTTTTCGCGATCGAGGTGGCGATCGGCGCCTGCACGGATCGATCGAGGTCGATCCAGAGCTGGCGGATCCCTTCACTGCGTAACGTGGCGATTTGTCGTGGATCGGTGATCAGCATCTGATTATGAATACGCTGGTCCTTTATCCACCAGACCTCCAGTTTGTGGATAAACATCCCTGGGCGCAGTTCATCAATGGTAATCAGCTTTATCACGCTATCACTCCTTACGATCAGCGGGTGGTAAGGTGATATCGGCAGCTGGACAAATATTCTTCAGGCTGTTTTGTGCGGAGGCGGCGTGCGGGCGAGTGGTCAGAGGAGAGGCCTCCTGCCTCACTCTCTGTCCATCATGGTTAAGTCGTTGTTGCCGTTAGACTACGCGGGTCAGCACCGGCTCTCCACGGGCAAACGCCAGCATGTTCTCAAACACCAGGTCGGCCATCGCCGCCATGGTTTCGCGGGTGCTGCTGGCGATATGTGGCGTAATCACCACATTGTCGCGCTGACGCAATTCGTCAGGCACCTGCGGCTCCTGTTCAAAAACATCCAGTCCGGCACCGGCGATCTGCCCGGATTCCAGCGCCGCCACCAGCGCCTGCTGATCCACCACGCTGCCGCGCGCGATGTTGATCAGATAACCCTGCGGGCCCAGCGCCTGCAGCACTTCCGCAGTGATAATATGCCGCGTTGCGGCCCCGCCCGGCAGCGTGAGCACCAGAAAATCGGCCTGCTGCGCCAGCGCTATCAGACTCTCATGCCGGGTAAAGGGCACGTCGGGGCGTGAACGCGGGTTGTAATAGTGAATCTGCATATCAAACGCCTGTGCGCGCCTGGCTACCGCCTGGCCGATATTGCCCAGCCCGACGATACCGCACACCTTGCCGCCAATTTTACTGCTCAGCGGAAAGCGACCCTGCGTCCAGTGCCCGGCACGCGTGAAGCGATCGGCCTCACTGATGCGGCGCGCCACATCCAGCAGCAGCGCCATGCCCAGGTCGGCGACGCAATCATTCAGCACCTCGGGCGTGTTGGTGACGACAATGCCGCGTGACCGGGCGGCTTCCGTATCAATGCTGTCATACCCGACGCCGTTACTGCAGATCGCTTTGAGGTTGGGCAATGCCGCGATCAGTGCGGCGGGTGCGCCCATCACCGCGTTGCCGCTGGTGACCAGTATGTCGATGGCAGCACCCTGTTCAGCCAGAAAAGCCGCCTCATCGTCCGCCTCCCATAGCCGGAAGGCGGTGAACGCATTTTCGATATTCGCAATCAGCTCTGGTGGCAGAAATTTCCCTTTGATCAGCACCTTACATTGCTTTAATGCCATCTTCTTTCTCCTGATGGTTATAGGCTGCCGGGCGATTGGTCTCTTCGCCGACGCGTTCAATCGGTCCCATCACCAGCAGGAACAGCAGCGCCGCGACCACGCAGTGTGCCGCCACAAATGCCAGCCCGATGCTGTAGCTGCCGGTCAGCCCGACGATGATGCCGAACAGCAGCGGCGTGGTGAAACCGGCAATATTGCCGATGCCGTTAAAAATGGACCCCGCCAGACCCACCGCCTCTTTGGGCGCGGTGTCGCTGATCACCGTCCAGGTGCCTGCGCCCGCCGCGATGCCTTTGCCGAAAAAGGCGAAGGACATAATAGCGATAATGCCGCCATTACCGGGAATGATCGCCGCCAGCACCAGGCTCGACGCCATCAGCATGCCGACGATGTAGGGGGTTTTACGCGCCCATGAGACGCTCCAGCCCCGGGCGATTAACTTATCTGACAGGTAACCGCCGCTGATCCCGCCGAGAAAACCAAACACCGCCGGGGCGATGGTGGCGAATCCCGCCTCCATAATGTTCATGCCGCGTGCCTGCACCAGATAGATCGGGAACCAGGTAATGAAGAAGTAGCTGAGCGCAATGATGCAGTACTGACCAAGATAGGCGCACCAGAGCATACGATTGGTAAACAGCTTTCTGAACATCGCTTTGCTGACCGGTGGCCGCGCTTTCAGCGTCTGCGCCGCGTCGATATCCACCAGCGCGCCGCCGTCAATGATGTGGCGCAGTTCGCTTTCCGACACGCCGGGGTGATTGCGCGGCTCGCGCATCCAGGCCGTCCAGACAAACACCGCCAGCAGGCCGATGCCGCCCAGCACAAAGAATGGCCACTCCCAGCCAAAGCGCGACACCAGCCAGCCTGACAGCGGCGAGAAGATGGCGACGGCAAAATATTGCGCCGAACTGAACAGCGATGACGCCCGTCCCCGCTCAGCGCCAGGGAACCACATAATCACCACGCGCGCATTGGCGGGAAAGCTGGGTGCCTCAATGAGTCCCAGCATAAAGCGCAGACCAAACATCAGCATCAGTGCGCCGGTCATACCGCTGGAGAATTCACCCACAAATCCCATCGCCAGTGTCGAGACCGACCAGAGCGCCAGCGTGATGCCATACACTTTTTTGGCCCCGAAGCGGTCAAGAAACAGTCCACCGGGGATCTGGCCGATAACGTAGGCCCAGCTGAAAGCAGAGAGGATCAGTCCCAGCTGGATTGCTGACAGGCCGAACTCCTCTTTGATCGCCGATCCGGAGATCGAGAGGATCGAACGGTCGGCGTAAGCCACGACTGACAAAAACAGGATCAGGCAGAGGATCCCGATGCGGACATGGGTGGTCCGTTGAGGCGTTGCATCTTTAGGCATGAGCTGAATTCCTTAAAAAGCGGCAGGTTGCGCCACGAGTTTTTTTTCAGGAATAACGCTGAGATTTCCCGCTTCTGGAAATATAGATAGGCCGCTAACCATCGGTCATTGTGCGGATGTAGAGATCGACGGGTCCGATTCAGCGATTTTCTGGCAACCGCCACAACCGCCCGTGCGGCGCTGCACAAAAGCGCAAAAAGCTGCTGCTCTCTGCCGCAGAGTGTGCACCCGATCGGGGTTTTAACCGGCCCGGGCAGCTATGACGCGACGAATTTGCAGCAAAGTGTGGCGACGCCAGCAAGAGTGAAACGGGCGGCTTGTCAAACCTGGCGGCAATTTCTAAGCTGCAGATGATCCTATTTATCCATTTTTATAATAAATGAAAAATCCATTCCATCCGGTTAACCTCGGGAGTCCGCAATGAAAACACGCGTATGGGCCTTACTCTGTCTGCTCTCTCTTTCCACGTCGGCGCTGGCAGAGAAGATTGGCGTTTCGATGGCTTATTTCGACCAGAACTTCCTGACTATTATTCGCCAGTCGATTGAGAAAGAGGCGAAAGCGCGTCAGCTGGATGCGCAGTTCGAAGATGCACGCGGCGACGTCGGCCGTCAGACCGATCAGGTACAGAGCTTTATCAGCGCCGGGGTGGATGCGATTATTGTCGATCCGGTCGACTCCGCCAGCACCCCAGCCCTGACGAAACTGGCGCAGCAGGCGCACATTCCGCTGGTCTACGTTAACCGCACGCCGGGCGATAAAACCCTGCCACCGGGCGTGGTGTTTGTCGGCTCTGACGAACGCGAGTCCGGCACGTTGCAGATGGAGGCGCTGGCGAAGCAGGCCGGTTACCGCGGCAATGTCGCCATCATGATCGGTAACCTCAGCGATGCGGGCGCACTGCAGCGCACCCGGGATGTGGAGCAGGTAGTGGCAAAGTATCCCGGAATGAAAGTTGTGCTCAAGCAGACTGCCAACTATGCGCGCAATGAGGGCATGGATTTAATGCTCAACTGGCTGTCGAACGGGGAAGCGATTGATATTGTCGCCGCTAACAACGACGAAATGGCGATTGGTGCAACCATGGCGATTGCTCAGGCGAAGCCGAAGAAAACCATTCTGGTCGGCGGCATTGATGCCACGCCGGATGGCCTGAAAGCGCTGGCGAGCGGCAGACTGGCGGTGACGGTGTTCCAGGATGCCGTGGGCCAGGGCAGGAAATCGGTTGAGGTGGCGCAGCAGATGATCAAAGGCCAGAAGGTGGATTCCCACCAGTGGATCCCGTTTGAGCTGGTCACACAGCAGAACATGCAGCACTACAGCCCTAAAAATCCGTAACGCAACACGGCGCGGCAGCACTGCCGCGCCGGTTATCACTCCCCGTTCAGCAGCTTCGCCATCATCACCACATCGCGCAGCTGACCGTCACGCAGTGCGGCCTGGCGTTTCACCCCTTCCCGCTCAAAGCCCAGCCGCTCATAGAGCCGCAGCGCACGATCGTTGTCGTGAAACACTTCCAGCTCCATACGGGTAATGCCCAGCCAGTTGCGGGAGTAGTCGAGCGCAGTGCGGATCAGGCGCTCACCAACGCCGCGACCACCAAAATCGGGATGCACGCCCAGCCCAAAGCTGATGCAGTGGCGGGTGCGCGGCTTGTTATCCACAAACAGCGTCAGTTCGCCGGCCAGCACGCCGTCGATCTCGGCGACAAAGGCGATAAAGCCCTCGGCATCCATTCTGGCGATTTTTTTCTCCCAGGTGGCGACGCTGGGAAACGGCAACTGCAGCGTCCAGGGATAGACGTCGGGATGACTGTAAAGCCGCTGATAAGCGGCAGCGTCCTGCGGTTCCCGTGCCCGAATTGTGATTTCCATATTTTCTCCTGTTAGCCGAATGGGGTTCATGCACTAAGCTGTAGCTCTTTACCGGACGGAAAGAGTATCGCTATGTTGTATCGTCGTTTTGAGCGTTTTATCAATATATTTCAGGACGCACCCACCGATTCGCCCCCCTCAACGGTCTGGTCGTTTTACCTCTACTATCTGCGGCAGGTCTGGCCCAGTTTTGCCGCGCTGCTGGTGGTTGGGCTGGCATCAGCCCTGATTGAAGTGTCGCTGTTCAGCTATCTGAGCCGCATTATCGATATGGTCAATCACTCAACGCCCGCCACCCTGTTCCGGGATAACTGGCCGATACTGTTGTGGATGGGCGCGGTGGCGCTGATTCTGCGGCCGGTTTTTATCGCCCTGCACGATATGCTGGTGCATCAGAGTATCAGCCCGAGCATGACCAGCATGATCCGCTGGCAGCATCACAACTACGTGCTGCGTCAGAGCCTTAACTTCTTCCAGAGCGATTTCGCCGGGCGTATTGCCCAGCGCATTATGCAGACCGGCAGTTCACTGCGTGACTCGGCGGTGCAGCTGGTGGACGCCATCTGGCACGTGCTGATCTACGCCGTGACCTCGCTGGTACTGTTTGCCGGTGCCGACTGGCGGCTGATGATCCCGCTGATTATCTGGATGGTGGCCTACAGCGCCTCGCTGCGTTTCTTTGTACCGCGCGTCAAAGCCCGTTCGGTGGTCTCCTCGGAAGCGCGCTCAAAGCTGATGGGCACCATTGTTGACGGCTACACCAACATCGCCACCATCAAGCTGTTCGCCCACAGCGACCTGGAACGTCAGTACGCGCGTGAGGCGATTCAGGAGCAGACCGACAAAACCCAGCACGCCAGCCGCATGGTCACCAGTATGGATCTGACGCTGTCGGCGCTGAACGGCCTGCTGATTGTTTCAACATCCGGCCTGGCATTGTGGCTGTGGAGCCAGTCGCTGATCAGCGTCGGGGCGATTGCACTGGCGACCGGGCTGGTGATCCGTCTGGTGAATATGTCCGGCTGGATCATGTGGGTGGTCAACGGCATCTTCGAAAACATCGGCATGGTGCAGGATGGCCTGAACACCATTGCGCAACCGCTGAGCGTGCAGGATGCGCCGCAGGCGAAGCAGCTTAAGGTGACGCGTGGCAACATCCGCTTTGAGAATGTGCGCTTCGATTATGGCGGTGGCCGTCAGGTGATTAACGGTTTTAACCTCGACATCCGACCCGGTGAGAAGATTGGTCTGATTGGTCCCTCGGGTGCCGGTAAATCGACGCTGGTGAACCTGCTGCTGCGTCTTTATGACCTGAACGGTGGGCGGATTGTGATCGACGAACAGGATATTGCCGTCGTGACCCAGGAGAGCCTGCGCAGCCAGATTGGCATGATCACCCAGGACACCTCGCTGCTGCATCGCTCAATCCGTGAAAACCTGCTCTATGGCCGTCCCGACGCCACTGAAGAGGAGCTGCAACTGGCCATTCACCGCGCCCGCGCCGATGAGTTTATTCCGCTGCTCTCCGACTCGCTGGGCCGCACCGGGCTGGACGCGCACGTGGGCGAGCGCGGCGTGAAGCTGTCGGGCGGTCAGCGTCAGCGTGTGGCGATTGCCCGCGTGCTGCTGAAGGATGCGCCGGTTCTGATCATGGATGAGGCGACCTCAGCCCTCGACTCTGAAGTGGAAGCCGCCATTCAGGAGAGCCTGGAATCCTTAATGCAGGGCAAAACCGTTATCGCCATTGCGCACCGCCTGTCGACCATTGCGAAGATGGATCGGCTGGTGGTGCTGGATAAAGGCGGTATTGCCGAGATGGGCAGCCATCAGGAGCTGCTGGCGCAGAACGGTCTTTATGCCCGACTGTGGCAACATCAGACCGGCGGATTTGTCGGCGTCGATTAATCGCCGCGTCGATAGGGTAAGGCGTCGCGCGCTTCTTCCGCCCAGCCGCGTACGCCTTCCCGCTCCTGCACCAGAAAATCTGCCACGGCCTCGCGCAGGCCGGGATGCAGCAGATAGTGCCAGGAGTGGGTAATCTGCGGCTCAAAGCCGCGCACCAGCTTGTGCTCGCCCTGCGCCCCCGCATCAAACCGCGTCAGCCCTTCATCAATCGCTAAATCCATCCCCTGATAAAAACAGGTTTCGAAGTGCAGCCGGTCAAACTCCGCCAGACAGCCCCAGTAGCGGCCATAGAGCGTGTTGCTGTCGCGCAGATAAAAGGCCATCGCTGCCGGTTGCTGCTGCAGGCGGGCGATTACCACCACAATATTCTGCGGCATCCGCTCTGCCAGCAGGCTGAAGAAGTTGCGCGTCAGATAGGGCCGCTGGCCGCGCACCGCGTAGGTGTTGGCGTAACAGGTGTAGACAAAATCCCACTGATCTTCACGCAACTGGTCACCGCGATAGCGGTCAAACGCAAAGCCGCTCTGCGCCACCTGCTCGCGCTCTTTACGCAGCTGTTTGCGCTTGCGCGACATCAGCGTGTCCAGGAAATCCTGAAAATCACGGTAGCCACGATTATGCCAGTGATACTGACAGCCGAGCCGGGAGAGCCAGTCGGGCTGATCGGCCAGCAGCAGGTTCGCCTGCGCATCGGTAAAGTTGATGTGTGCGCCGCTTAAGCCGTGCTGCAACAGGCTCTCAGGCAGGGCCGACAGCAGCTGTGCGGCGGCAGAGGCGTCACCCAGCAGGCGCGCGCCGCTGACCGGGCTGAAGGGAATCGCCCCCAGCCATTTCGGGTAGTAGCGGATCCCGGCGCGCTGGCTGGCATCCGCCCAGGCGTGATCAAAAACATACTCACCCTGTGAATGATATTTCTGGTAGCCCGGCAGCGCGGCGCGCGTCACGCCCTTTTCCCGCCACAGCAGATGATCAGGCTGCCAGCCCGACTCAGGCCGCACGCTGCCGCTCTCTTCTAAGGTGAGCAGAAAAGCGTGGCGCAAAAACGGCTGGTCATCAGGCAACAGCGCATCCCACTCGGCGGCCGGGATCGCCGCCAGTGACGTCAGGTGAATCAGCGACATGAATTACTCCAGAGAACGTCGGGCAGAGCGTCAGTCAAGCAGGTTTTCCGCGGCAGCGAAAGGGTTAAGGCACGCAAAGTGAAGGCTGCAACGCCTGGCCGCAGCTTCTATACTGCGACTTTACCCTTTCAGGACTTCGCCATGGATCGACTCGATTGTGACCGGATGTTTGTCACGGTGCTGGAAACCGGCAGCTTTTCAGCGGCAGCGCTGCGTCTCGGTACCAGCAGCAGTCAGGCTTCTAAACTGGTTTCAAAGCTGGAGCAGCAGCTCGGCGTCCAGCTGTTTAAGCGTAGCACGCGCGCCCTCTCGCCCACCGACGTTGGCCGTAGTTATTATGAGCGGGTAAAAAACCTGCTCGATGCGTTTGAAACGCTGGATGCCAGCGTGCGTGAAAGCGCCACCACCCCCACCGGCAGGCTGAAAATCAGTGCGCCCGGCTCTTTTGGCACGGCGGTGCTTTCTCAGGTGCTGGTGGCGTTTGCCCGGCGCTATCCACTGATTGAACTGGATGTCAGCTTTTCCGACCGGGCCGTGAACATCGTCGATGAGGGATTTGATATGGCGATCCGCATCGGCAACCTCAGCGACAGCAGTCTGGTGGCGCGCAAGCTGGGCGAAGTGCATGTCCGCATTGCTGCGTCACCGATCTATCTTGAGCAGTTCGGTACGCCACAACACTGGCGGGACATGGCGCAGCATCAGTGCATTATCGACACCAATTTCCGCGATCCCTGGCACTGGCCGTTTGTCAGCGGTGACGGCAGCAACGAGATTGTCACCGTGCCGGTCCGGGGCCGTCTGCGATTTGCCAACACTGAAGCCTGTCTGCAGGCAGCGATGGCCGGATTAGGCATTGCGCGTCTGCCCGGTTTCATCGCCGCTCCCGCGCTGCAACAGGGTGATATTGTCCGGCTGCTGGATAACTTCGACACACCGCCGCTGGGCCTGTTTGTGGTCTATCCGCCCGCCCGTCATCTGGCGCACCGGGCGCGCCTGCTCATCGATTTTCTGGTGACCCACTTTACCCACTTCCCGCCCGCGTGATTCCTTCCATAATGGAAGAAATGATTGTCTTTATGACCGGATTATCAGCCGTTTAGTCATAAGTTAAGCTGCTTCTCAAAACAGAGAGGAGTCGCGCGATGTTAGTAGAAGGCAAATGGAGTAGTGACTGGCATCCGGTGCAGGCTACCGATAAACAGGGCGGCTTTGTCCGTCAGACGTCCGGCTTCCGGGACTTTATCAGCAGCGATGGCTCCACGGCATTCGCCGCCGAACCCGATCGCTACCACCTCTATGTGGCGCTGATCTGCCCATGGGCGTCGCGTGCGCTGATCGCCCGTAAGCTCAAGGGGCTGGAATCGCTGATCGGCGTGACGGTGGTCGAGCCGCAGCTTGGCTCTCAGGGCTGGCGCTTCGGCAACTTTCCCGGCGCGCAGCCGGACCCGCTGAATAACGCGCAATACCTGCATGAAATTTACACCCGCGTCGCGCCCGACTACACCGGGCGGGCCACTGTGCCGGTGCTGTGGGACAGGAAAACTGCCACCATCGTCAGCAACGAGTCTGCGGACATTGTGCGGATGTTTAACAGCGGCTTTGGCGATCTGGCCGATAACCGCATCGACCTTTATCCCGCCGCGCTGCGTGCGGAGATTGATGCGCTGAATGAGAGCCTTTATCCGCGTCTGAATAACGGTGTTTATCGCGCGGGCTTCGCCACGACCTCTGTCAGCTATCAGCAGGCGTTTAATGACGTTTTCAGCCAGCTCGATGAACTGGAGGCGCTGCTCAGCGATGGTCGTACCTTCCTGCTGGGCGAACGGCTGACGGAAACCGACATCCGGCTGTTTGTGACCCTGATTCGCTTTGACGTCGCCTATCATGGCCTGTTCAAATGCAACCTGCGCCGGATCCGCGACTATACGCTGCTGAACCGCTATCTTAAGAGCATGTTGTCGGTCTCTGGCGTACGTGAAACGGTCAACATTGACCATATCAAACAGGGTTACTACTCGATCAAGGCGCTGAACCCGAACGGCATCGTTCCGGCGGGTCCTGATCTGAGTGAATACGGTTTATAAAAGGAGCAATGATGGCAAAAGCACTGGTGATTTTTCTGCATGGCGTGGGCAGTAACGGCGACGATCTGGCTCCGATTGGCCGTCACTGGGCGACGCTGTTGCCGGATGTGGTTTTTGCCTCGCCCAATGCACCTGAACGTTTTCCCGCCGGTTTTGGCTGGCAGTGGTTCAGCCTGACAGACGTAACGCCAGAAAACCGGCCTGGTCGGGTTCGGGCGGCACGGGCCGCGTTTGATGCGACACTCAATGAAATTGTCGCGCAGCACGGCTTTGCCGACCGCTGGCAGGATGTGGTGCTGGTGGGCTTCTCTCAGGGGTCGATCATGGCGCTGGATGCGCTGGCGTCTGGCCGTTATCCGCTGGCGGGCGTGGTCGCCTTTTCCGGTCGTCTGGCGGTTGACGGTGAATTAACTCCGCAGGCTCATGTGCCCGCCCTGCTGATCCACGGCCAGGCCGATGAAGTCATCCCGTGGCAGGAGAGCGAATCTGCGGCGGCCCGGCTGCGAGCCGCGGCGGTGCCGGTCGACGCGCGCTTTGAACCCGCCACCGGCCACACCATTTCCGCTCAGGGTGCCATGCACGCCGCCGCGTTTATCGGGCAGTGCTTACAGGATTAACCCCAGCAGCGCGTTAACGCCTGCCAGGCATGGCGGGCAGCCACGTCGGGCGGCAGGCGTTTCAGCGCATCATTAAAGACTTCAATCCCCACCGGCCCCTGATAGCCCGCGCTTTTGAGCTTATCGACAAAGCGCTTAACGTCGATAATCCCATCGCCGGGCAGCAGACGCTGGTGCTTCGCCATCGCCATCAGGCTCTGCTTATCCTGCGCGGGAACGGCGGCCATATCACACAGCTGCACTTCATAGATGCGATCGGCGGGAATGCCGTCCAGATGGGAGGCATCACCGCCCAGCGCGCAGATGTGGAACAGATCGACCACTAGCCCGATATTAGGCTGATCGAGCCGCTGCAATCGCTGCCAAGCCAGCGGCAGCGTATTGTCCACGCTGCACCAGGCCATCGGCTCATACATAATGCGCATGTTGTAGCGCGCGGCTTCAGAGGCCATCCAGCGCAGGTCATCATCAATCTGGTCGGCACAGCAATCCTCACGGGTGCTGGCCGGTGCCTGAATGGTGTCACAGCCCAGCGCCTGGGCAATCTGTATGAACTGACGCAGCTCTTCGCGCTTCTGAGATCGCAACGCACTGGGTGCGCCGGTGAAATCACGCAGCACCTGCAGATTGGTAAAGCCAGGTCCCTGTCGTGCGCTGATCTCAGCCAGTGTCGCTGCACCGCCTTCACAGGCTTCAACATCCTCGCGCCAGATCTCGACCTGATCAAAACCGGCGTCACGCGCCGCCTGGAGCTTCTGGCCGGGTTCACCGTTTAACAACACCAGGTTAAGGAAGGTGGGATGGGTTCGCATTGCTCGGCTCCTTAATCGTCCGGAATAATCGGTGAGGGTCAGCGTCAGCGCCGCGCATTATCCGATGCACGGCGCTGACGCCCGAAATCAGTATCGCTTGAGCGGTATGATGCGCCGGGTCAGCCCAGCAGCGTGACCAGTGCGAAACCGGCAAACGCCATCAGCAGCGAGCCAATCACATGCACCAGTGCGCTGGCCATCGCCCAGAAATACTTCCCTGATTGTAGCAACACCATTAATTCTGCCGTGAAAGAGGAGAAAGTCGTCAGCCCGCCGCAGAGTCCGGTGACGATTAGCAGTTTCCAGATCGGGTCGATGTCGGGATGGCGGACAAACCAGGCCATCGCCCCGCCGATCACCAGACCGCCGATCAGATTCACCAGCAGCGTGCCGGGCGGCAGGTTGGGAAAGAGTGCATTAAAACGCATTGCGAACAGCCAGCGCAGTACACAGCCGGCAGAGCCGCCGATCACCACAGCCAGTAAGGGTTTAAACATGTCTTGCTCCTGATTACAGAGTAATGCCGGGCTGAGGAGGAGAGGCAGAGATAAACTGCGCCTGACACCTCAGCTCCCGCGAAGGAATTGAGTGTCAGGCGTCATCAGCCGGTGTTAAGCCCACCGGCGGTTAGGAAAGGTGGCACGCCATCACCTTGAGCCGGTGATAATACGACGCCCGTTCCAGGCTGGCAATACGGCTGAATCGCTTGACGCCCTGCCCGCTGGCGGGGTAATGCTGAAGGTTTACAGCCTGTTGCGGAGAGCCTATGCGTACCCTGATTTTTGATACTGATATCGGCGTGGATGACGCCTTTGCGCTGGCTTATGCGGCGCGGACGCAGCATCTGCTGGGGATTACCACGGTTTTTGGTAACGTGGCAGTGGGTCAGGCGGTGAAAAATGCCCGGCTATTCTGCGACAAAATGGCGATTAACGCGGCGGTCTGGCGCGGCTGTTCACGGCCGCTGGCGCTGACCCCCTCTGCGCCCGCCAGGCTGCACGGCGAAGATGGGCTGGGCGATGCGTTTGATAATGCTTTTAGCGATGAGGCGCCAGGCGCGGTGCAGTTTATTATCGACAGCGTGCGGGCGCAGCCGCATCAGATCACCCTGGTGGCGATTGGTCCGCTGACCAATATCGCCACGGCCATTAATCAGGCGCCGGATATTATTCCGCTGGTGAAAGAGCTGGTGATCATGGGCGGCGCGTTTGGCACCAACGGCCATAGCGGCAACGTGACGCCTTTCAGCGAATTTAATATCTGGAAAGATCCGCACGCCGCCGATCAGGTGCTCGCGTCGGCGCTGAACGTGGTAGTGATCCCGCTGGATGTCACGCACAAGGTGCTGATCAGCGGCGATGAGGTGCAGCGTCTGAACCAGCCGGTGCTGAGCGCGATCTGTCGCCCTTACCTGGCTTACAGCCTGCAGAAAGAGGGTTTTGCGGGTATGGCGCTGCACGACACCCTGGCGGTGGCGTGGCTGACGCTGCCACAGGCCTTTACGCTCATCGAAAGTCCGCTGCGGGTGATTACCGAGGGCATCACCTGCGGTCAGACGGTGCGTAAACTCAGCGCGCTGGCATCACGAGCCGATCCGTTTGCCGGTCTGCCGGCCCAGCGCATCGCGCTCGGCGTGGATGCCGACGCGGTGCGGGCGCACTTCTTTGAGACCCTCACCGCGCCCTGAATCACGTTACCTGTCGAAGTGAATGACGCCTTTGATCAGTTCGCGGTTGTTAATGACCAGCGCCTCAAAGGTTTCATCCAGCGTGGAGAACGCCAGATGGTGATTCAGCATCATGTCGGCGCGCAGCTGGCCGCTGGCCATTAACGCACGCACCCGATCAAAGTCTTCGCGGGTGGCGTTGCGGCTGCCCATCAGCGTGGCCTCTTTTTTGTGGAATTCACTGTCCGGGATGACCAGATCGCCTTTGTGCAGACCGACATAGACTATGGTGCCGCCGTGCCGCATCAGGTTGACTGCATTGTTCATCGCCGCCGGATTGCCGGTGGCGTCGATCACTTTCAGTGCCAGACGGCCACCAAACTGCTCGCGCAACGCACTATCAAACGCCTCATCAGCCGGATTCAGTGCCGCCAGACCGAGCTGGTCAGCGACATGCTGGCGACGAAATTCGCTGGTATCCGCGACCACCACCTGCGCACCACTGGCGGCGGCAATGGCGGCGACACCCAGCCCAATCGGCCCGGCTCCGACCACCAGCACCTGCTCATCCGCCCCAATTCCGGCACGCCGCACCGCATGGGCGCTGATGGCAAACGGCTCAATCAGCGCGGCCGCTTCCGGTGCGACCTCATCCACCGCCAGCAGGGTGCTGACCGGCACGCTCAGGTAGTCGCAGAAACCGCCATCCTGATGCACGCCAATCACCGAGATCCGCTCACAGCAGTTGGTTTTTCCGCTCTGGCAGGCGTCGCAGCGCAGGCAGGAGATGTAGGGCATGAGTGCCACCCGCTGGCCTGGCTGAAAGCCTTCCGCGCCACTGCCCAGCGCCACCACTTCTGCACAGATTTCATGGCCCAGTACCCGTGGATAGCTGAAGAACGGCTGATTGCCGGACCAGGCGTGGATATCAGTGCCGCAGATCCCGGCAGTCAGGATTTTAATCAGTGCCTCGCCCGCGGCAGGCGTGGGGGTGTCGCGTGTGATCCAGACCATCTTACGTGGTTCAGCGATGACCAGTGCTTTCATTGTTGTCATGGTGATTCTCCGGTTGTCCTGCTGGCAGTTATGGCGAATCCTGCTCGCCGCGCGGCGTTCGTTTGCGGGAAGTGTGAAGCACGGCGATTTTTTTGGGCTTTGAATGGTTTTTAATGCATAAAAAACCGGAGAGTGAGATGAGCCGCAGCCAGAATTTGCGTCAGAACGTGATCAACCAGATGCTGGAAAGTATTGCTCAGCGTCACATCTGTTCACCCCTGCCGCCGCAGGCCGCGCTGGCCGAAATGTTCAATATCAGCCGGACCACGGTGCGTCATACCCTGCATTATCTGCATCAGTGCGGCGTGCTGGATAAAGTCGATCAGACTTACGTTATCGTGCGCGATCCGCGTGAAGATGACGGCTTTAGCGCCTTAACGCCGCCGATTGAGCAGCAGGCCAGCCACTTTGAGCAGATTTTTTTTAATATGATTAATCAGCGGCAGCTGGTGCCGGGCGACACCTTCAGCGAGCTGCAACTGGCGCAGCAGGTGAAGGTCAGTCCGGTAGTGGTACGCGAGTTTCTGCTGCGCTTTATGCGCTATGACCTGCTGGAGCCGGTTAAACGTGGTCAGTGGCGGATGAAGAAGTTCACTCAGGATTACGCCGAGAAGCTGTTTGAGCTGCGCGAGATGCTGGAAACCCACGCCCTGAGCCGCTTCCTCAATCTGCCCGCCAGCGATGAACGCTGGGTTCAGGCGCGGGATCTGCTGGATCGTCACCGATCGATGCGTGACACCATTGCCAGCAACTATCGCCACTTTGCCGCGCTGGACCGCCAGATGCATTCGCTGATTTTATCCGCCGCTAACAACCCGTTTTTCAATCAGTCGCTGGAGATTATCTCGGTGATTTTTCATTCGCATTATCAGTGGGATGAAAGCGATCTCAAGCAGCGCAATATTGTGGCGCTGGAGGAGCATATGGCGATTCTCACCGCGCTGATTGGCCGTCAGGATATCGACGCACTCTGCGCCCTGCATAACCATCTGGCGACCGCCAAAACCTCAATGGTGCGCTCAATCGGTCAGTACAATTAAAAACCGATTAAAAACCACAAAGCATTAGCTCCCGCACGATTCAGAAACATCTTTGCAACATCCTTAACCCTTTGCTCTTAGTCTCGACTGCAACGTCACGGCGGCCTTTTGCCGCTGCGCGCAGACCCCTTCTCACCATAACGATAAGTACCCAGTTTCGGGAGAGTGCAATGGAAAAGACTTCAGTAACCGGCCGCGACAGCGTGATCGGCGACACGCCACCAGGCCAGGATTTCGTGCCGATGCGCAGCGACGTGGTGCGTTCACCGCGCATCCGCAAAGTGCAGATCACGGCAATGTTGCTGCTGCTGTTCGCCGCCATCATCAACTATCTGGATCGCAGCTCGCTGTCGGTGGCGAATATGACCATCCGCGACGAGATGGGGCTGAGCGCCACCGAAATCGGCCTCCTGCTCTCTGCTTTTTCGCTGGCGTATGGCCTGGCGCAGTTGCCGTGCGGTGCGCTGCTGGATCGTAAAGGCCCGCGCATTATGCTCGGTATCGGCATGTTCATCTGGTCGCTGTTCCAGGCCGCTTCCGGTCTGGTGCATAACTTCACCCAGTTCGTGCTGGTGCGCATCGGTCTCGGCATTGGCGAAGCGCCGATGAACCCGTGCGGCGTGAAAGTCATCAACGACTGGTTCAACATTAAAGATCGCGGCATGCCGATGGGGATGTTTAATGCCGCCTCGATGATTGGGCTGTCCGTAGCCCCGCCGATTCTGGCGGCGATGATGCTGGTGATGGGCTGGCGCGGCATGTTTGTCACCATCGGTATCCTCGGCATGTTCCTCGCGATCGGCTGGTATATGATTTACCGCGACCGCGATAACAACACTCTGAGCGCCGAAGAGATCCACTATCTGCAGGCGGGCAGCGTGGCATCGCGTAAAGAGCCGATCAGCTTCAGAGAGTGGCGCGGCCTGTTTAAGCAGCGCACCATGTGGGGCATGATGATTGGCTTCAGCGGCATCAACTACACTGCGTGGCTCTATATCGCCTGGCTGCCGGGCTATCTGCAATCGACCTATCATCTCGATCTGAAAAGTACCGGCCTGCTGGCGGCGATTCCATTCCTGTTTGGTGCGGCGGGCATGCTGCTGAATGGCTATGTGGTTGATTCGCTGGTGCGTCGCGGCTTTAACGCGGTGAAAACCCGCAAAGTCTGCATCGTCAGCGGAATGCTGCTGTCCGCCGGGTTTACCGCGGTGGTGACCCGCGCGACCGATACCACCAGCGCCGTGACGCTGATTGGGATGGCGCTGTTCTGTATCCACTTTGCCGGAACGTCATGCTGGGGGCTTATCCACGCCAACGTCACCGCCCGCATGACCGCCTCGGTCGGCAGCATCCAGAACTTCGCCAGCTTTATCTTCGCCTCGTTCGCGCCCGTCATCACTGGCTGGGTGCTCGACACCACCAAATCGTTCAGCCTGGCGCTGATGATTTGCGCCTGTGTGACGCTGGTTGGCGCACTCGCCTACCTGCTGCTGGTGCGCCAGCCGATCACCGACGGCGAATAAGCACGGCTGACGGCGGCTACGTCAGCGCCGTCAGGGTGACGCCATATTTTGCACCGTAGCGTTTAATGCCCGCCATCACCTTCTCTGTACTGAGTGGAGGGGGTGGTGGCAACAGCTGTGCCCGTTCACGCAGCGCCGAGTCGAAGCGGGCAAACGTCGCGAAATCACGCGGGAACCGCGCTTCATCCACCCCAATCAATGCCCCCTCATCACGCGCATGGGATAACAGTGCCTGCCAGCGATCAATCTCCGCCAGCCCGATACTGTCGGTGCCGTGAGAAAAGAGCATCATGTCGATGTTACGAAACGGCGGCTGTTTTTCCAGGAAGCGTTGCAGCGCCGCTGCGGACGGTTCGGTACAGAACACCAGCCAGAACGGAATCGCCTGCTGCTGCTGGGTACACCAGGGATCCATCAGCAGGAAACTGTCCACCGTCAGCCGGGTCGATAAAATGCCCGCTGCCAGATACCAGTCGCGATAAATCTCCGCCACCACAAAACTCATTGCTTCCGGGTCTTCGTAACGAATCTCCATCAGCTTCCAGTTCTGCGCCGCCGCCAGTTTTTTCAGCGGGGAAATCAGATAACCATCCAGGCCCCACTCCGCTTCCGGCACGTGGTCAGTGATGTCAGGCGGCGTCCAGCGCTCGCGGTCAATGCCGTAACGCGCCAGATATTCTGCTACCCGCGGGCCACCCTGTAAATACTCTTTTTCGGTTGCGCCACCGAGCGCGCCAAACTGAAAGAACGAGCGATCGCTGGTGCGTGTCACCGGCCACTGGCGGGTGCAGTGGTTGATAAACAGCGTTGAACCCGCGGGCAGGCTCCCCATCAGAAATTCGTTGAAGGCCAGTGGCAGTTCGCGCAGTTTCAGCCGGAAATAACGCATCTGATCGAGCATCAGGCGATCCTGATTCGGATCGTGCATGTGGTGAACCGCCAGCCGTGGCCAGGCGGCCAGCAGCGCGGCGGCCACCTCTTTTCCCTGCTCAAAACTCGCCTGGGCATCATCCGGATCGTTGCTGGCGGCGCGCACCGGACAAAGAAAGGTTTGCGGCAGCCACGGGACGTTCATCGCCGACGCCAGATGCACCAGCGCACCGTTCGACGAGCCAATAAACGCCGCCGGATAATCCTGCTGCGGGTACTCGCTGACCATCCATTCTGCGATGCCTTCCACATCCAGCTCGCCTGCCTGACGCAGGCTGATGCCCTCTGCCATGCCGCCCAGCGCATAGCCCCACTCGCGCAGCCCGGTCGGCAGACGGTTCAGTGAGGGTAACAGCCGGTCAAGTGTCGGTGACTGGCTCGGACTGGCAAAGGGGCGATCGTGGAGCGCATTGGCCAGCGCCAGCAGCATGGCAGCGGCAGAGTCAAAACGGGCGATGCCTTTGGGCGGTTTACTCATGCTGATTCTCCTGCTGAATGCGCGCCAGGAACGGGCGAATGGCGTTGCAGAAACTCCACGGATAGACGTAGTGCAGCGTGTGCGTGCCGTCGCGCAGCGTCAGGCGTTCACTGTGCGGCATCAGAGCAGCAAGCTCATCCAGCCAGCGCGCCCGACAGATCGGATCGCGCGAACCGCGCAGCAGCAGCGTCGGCGCAGTAATGTAAGTCAGACGATGCTCGATGCGGTCACGCAGCATGGCGCGCATCGTGCCAAAGGCGCGCCAGAGCCCCGCTTTAGCGTAATCGATGCGGGCCAGCGGCCCCGGCGGACGACGCGTTTCCAGGCGGCCATTACGCCAGCTGCGCCACAGCTGACGCGGCAGGCTGCGGGCATGACGATCGACCGTCGGCCCCTGCAACACCAGCCCCGCCACGGCCTGCGGATATTTCACCGCCAGTGCCGCCAGAATCTGACAGCCAAACGAGTTGCCGACCCAGATAGCACGCTGAAACCCGTTGTGCTGCAGCCAGAGCCAGAGTGCGTCAGCCTGCTCATCCACGGACATAATCGGCGCAGAAGCTGGCAGCGCACTGGCCCCAAAACCGGGCAAATCCGGCACCAGTACGTGATAGTCGCGACCCAGCGCCAGCGCCAGCGGCTCCATCGCCCGGCCCGACATCACCAGACCGTGAACCAGCACTACCGGCAGTCCCCGATCTTCATTGGGCGTGACGCGGGTAAACATGCGCCAGTCGCCCACCTGCTGAAAATAACCCGCCAGCCCGGCGTGATGACTGCGCGGCGACACCGGCGGTGTCTGCTTCAGCGCCTGCCAGCGTTTCATGCCCCAAAGCGTAGCTGCCATACCCAATCCCACGCCTGCCACAATCGCTGCCTGTTTTCGTCGATGCTTCTGGATCATCCGCTGCTCCTGATTTGGGAGGAATAATTCAGTGTAGGACGGGATCGGGTTGGGGGCGGGTTATCCGCGTGATGGTGTGAAAAAGTATGGGGTTTCGCATAAGAAGAAGCGGGCGTTGCGGGTGATGAACTCTGGCGGGGAAACTGTCTGGTGTAAGCGGGAAGGCAAGAGACAATACGAATTTCAGGCAATAAAAAACCCGCACTGGGCGGGTTTATTTTATTATCAGCAGAGCTTATCTGCTCAGACTTATGTCTTCATCGCTATTGTAAACGTCGCTGATAATGAGCGCGGCTTACAGCGCTGTGACATTGCCAGCTGCAGGGCCTTTAGCGCCATTTTCAATGGTGAAGGAGACTTTCTGACCTTCATCAAGCGTTTTGTAGTTATCACCCTGGATAGCAGAGAAATGCACGAATACATCTTTGCTGCCATCATCGGGAGTGATAAAGCCAAAACCTTTATCTGAATTAAACCATTTTACTAAACCAGTCATTTTGTTAGACATAGATATTTCCTTAATCGATTAGCCACTAAGAGCGGCGAAGATGGCCTGTAGTTCGAGATTTACTTATTGGGCACTTAGGAGGAGGCTTTCGAAGAAGGATATCTGTGGATAACACTTGAACTGAAGACTACTTTACTAAAACTGCTTTCATAAGGTCTGTGTTCCAAACCGATGACGCATTAAGACATAGCGATAATAATTTAGCAACGTATATGCTTATTTATTTTAACCATTTAAATGCTTAGATGGCTGAATGGGGAGAGGAGGAGCAGAAAAGATTCACCAGAAGTACCAAAACGCGGTTTTAAATCAGCGAGAAGCAAGAGCAGCAAAAAACAGAGAAGGTGATAATCACAGGTCGATCCCTGACCGCGATTATCGAGGGTTTCTTGCGGGGTGCTTAGTACATGGCACCCGGCGGTACGTGTTTGAACGTCTCAACGTAAGCGCGGAACACGTGTTTAATGATGCGTTTCATAGAATACCTGTTTCAAATTTAGTTGAAGATATACTGAAAAAGTATAGCCTCTGTGCGTTTTAACAGCAAATAAATTTGAACCAGCTCACAAAAATGGGGCTTTTTCAGGCAAAAGCCCTAGCCCATATAGCCAAGATGTTGCAACAGAATGGTGGAGCCTACAGCGATTAAGACCAAGCCACCCAGCACTTCCGCCCATTTGCCGAGTACCGGACCGATAAAGCGCCCGACCAGTACGCCTGTCGTCGCCATTACCGTGGTAGCAGCACCAATGGTCAGCGCGGTGGTGATGATATTCACCTGCAGGAAAGCCAGACCGACACCGACCGCCAGCGCATCCAGGCTGGTCGCGACTGCGGTGGTTGCCAGCACCATAAAGCCATGACTTTGCGGCGCTTCGCAGGGTTCTGCAACGGCAGTCTGACGGAAACCTTCCATCATCATACGGCCACCGAGAAACGCCAGCAGGCTGAAGGCAACCCAGTGATCCCACGCCATAATGTAACGGCTGGCGGCCAGGCCAAGCGCCCAGCCAATCAGTGGAGTCAGCGCTTCAATAGAGCCAAAGATCAGACCGGTACGCAGCGCTTCTTTAAAACCAGGACGATGCAGCGTGGCACCTTTGCCCAGCGCAGCAGCAAACGCGTCCATCGACATACCTAGTGCAAGAATTAAAGTGGCAATAAAGGTCATGATTTATTCACCTGGGGCGAAAAAGCGGCAATTCACGCTGAATTCACCACACAAAGTGTTCAGTTATGAAAAAGTGGGCGCAGTCTACCACGCAAATCCAAAGATAAAAAGACAGTAAAATCAGGGATTTAAGTATAGCAAAGGCTATAACTCTTATCATTCGCTATGAATGGCGCTAAGTCGATGGTGGCAAAGCATTTTCTCTGGGCTGACCTGACCGGTGCAGGCTGCGGGATGGCGCTTTGCCGCACGCCACCATTGAACCCTGTCGCCGATTACCGGAAAATGCCGGACTGATAAATATGGGAAACCGGTTATGAATAACCCTTTTGAGACGTTGATCGTGCCGGGTGGCATTTTGCTGCTGGGCTTTCTCTCGGCGCTGCTGCTGCCCGCGCCCGCTTTTAGCGTGACGGTGGCGCAGCATCTGTTGCAGATGTTCCATTTGCAGGATCTGAATCAGCTCTACACCGTGGTGTTTTGCGTCTGGTTTTTAGTGCTCGGCGCACTGGAGTTTTTTGTGATCCGCTTTGTCTGGCGTCGCTGGTTCAGGAGCTGACCGCCTGCGCATCGACCAGCGCTTTTAGCCGTTCGGCGCTACGCGCATAACCCTCACGCGGCAGATGTGCCGCACCCAGTATCAGGCCCGCACCGCGTTGATCGGCCTGCTGATACCAGATCGACAGCGGCGACGGTGCCATGCCCCACTCTGGTGCCTGCTGCGCAATCACCTCATCCGGCGTAC
The DNA here is from genome assembly GCF_016658625.1 of Pantoea sp. S62. Classification (NCBI taxonomy): domain Bacteria; kingdom Pseudomonadati; phylum Pseudomonadota; class Gammaproteobacteria; order Enterobacterales; family Erwiniaceae; genus Pantoea; species Pantoea sp. S62. Next base: position 234,966 of record NZ_JACVVI010000006.1, read on the forward strand.
CGGCCGGTAAGCGGACAATCACCGCCAGCCCGGCGCGTTGCAGGTCGGGAAAGTAAGGATGGAGCGCCGCGATCATCTGCTCCAGCCGCTCCTGATAGACGCGCTTCATGCGCCGCAGATGCCGCATAAAGTGACCTTCACGCAGAAACTCCGCTACCGCATTGTGCAGCAATCCCGAAGAGGCTGGCGCAAGCAATGCACACACTTCGCCGAACCGGGTCGTCAGCGCCGGCGGAACCACGATAAAACCGAGACGCAGTTGCGGCGTCAGCGTCTTGCTGAAGGTGCCGATGTGCAATACCCGCCCTTCGCTGTCGAGCGCAGCCAGTGCCGGTGCCGCGCGATTGCCGGGCTGAAGCTCGCCGAGATAGTCATCTTCGATAATCCAGCGCTGTTCGCTGCTGGCCCAGCTCAGCAATTCATGGCGGCGCGCGAGGCTCATCGTCATGCCAAGCGGCGCCTGCTGTCCCGGCGTGACCAGCGCGAAAGCGGCATCCGGCGCGCGGGCCCTCCCCGCCTCCACCTGTAACCCTTCAGCATCCACAGGCACGGCAACGGGCGTAACGCGCAGCGCGTCAACCGCGCGACGCGCCACCCAGAATCCGGGATCTTCCAGCCAGGCCGTTTTGCCCTGAAAATCCATCGCCAGGCCAATCAGGCCCATCGCACCCGCATAGCCGCTGGTAATAATGATCTGGTCCGCCTGACAGCGCAGGCCGCGTGCCACCGCCAGATAGGCCACCAGCGCCTGGCGCAGCGTTAAGCCGCCGCGTGGATCGGGATAACAGGCCGGTCTGCTGACCTGCATGCGCGCCTGACGCTGCAGAATGCGCAGCCAGACTTTAACCGGGAACGCATCACTGGCCGGAATGCCCATCTGAAAGGTCAGCGGAGGCGCTTCAGCCGCTTCTGTGCCCGCCAGCAGTTGGCGTTCAGCACTGGCGATGGCCGGTTTTAACGGCGGTAGTGCGCTGACGAAGGTGCCCGCCGCGCCTCTGGCCTGCAGAAACTGACTATCGACCAGCATGTCATAGCTGGCGCGAACGGTGCCGCGCGCCACGCCGAGCTGTGCCGCCAGATCGCGGCAGGAAGGCAGACGCGCACCGGGCGGCAAGCGCCCTTCCCCAATCGCCTGCTCAATCAGCTGGCGTAGCTGTTCGCTGAGGCCACGTGACGTGCCGCGCTGGAGCGTCAGCGTCGAAAGCGGCGATGGACCAGTCAGACTCTCATTTTTTGGCACTTTATCTGCTCCATTGAAAGGCCGAGAATCGCCCCATCAACCCCAGGAGGCAATAAGATGAGCGAACGTATCGATTTTCACAGTGCGGCACCAGCAGGCATGAAAGCGCTGGGCGGCGTGTACAGTTATCTGGCGCAAACCGATCTGCCGCTCACTTTACTGGAACTGTTGTTCCTGCGCATATCGCAGATTAACGGCTGCGCTTACTGCATTGATTTACATACTAAAGCGCTGAATAAATCGGGTATGGGCTGGGATAAGATCGTACTGACCCAGGTCTGGCAAGAATCCGGCACGCTGTTCAGCGATAAAGAGAAGGCGGCCCTGCACTGGGCTGAATGCCTGACGCTGATTGCTCAGCAGGGCGCGCCGGATGCCTGCTATGACACATTAAAAGCGCAGTTTAGCGAGAAAGAGATTGTCGATCTGAACATCGCCATTGGCCTGATGAACACCTATAACCGCATGGCGATAAGTCTGAAAAAGCTGCCTGCCAGTGCGAATCAGTCATAAGTGAATCCGATGCGTGCACCGGCGTGCACGCATTTTCAGACTCACAAAAATGTAACATTATTTTTACACAAGCAGCTATTCAGGCTCTCTTCACCTGATTCCTGTTATTCCTTATTGCATAATAAATCGCTAAATTTCAGCGAATTAAATAATTCCGCACCGTTTGCACCCATTTCTGCGTTGCACCAGCATAGGGCTTTTACGCAACAACTCTTTTCAGTTAACCTACTGACTTCACTCTAAAAAACCGCTAATGCGCCACTGCCCGTGATGATTAATTCTTATGCTGAATCATTTCTGCATTTAAAAAATAAACAAATGTTTAATTCAGATGCGAGAATGTTATATTCGGATGACAAAGCATAACGTGCAGTTAACGCGTTATCACCGCTTTAACCCTATACCTGAGACTTAACCTTTGAGAAATAGCGCAACGCGCTCGAAAGAAGCGTGACTATTTCGCCTGCGAAACTGTTGGGCTTCAGGTCAACAGAAGAGGAGATGTCGCCTCATGTGCAATTCAGCTATAAACCTTGCGCTCGCGATGAGTGCCATGGCAAAGGACACCACTACTACCGCGCAGGAGCGCAAAGACGTTGACGTGCTGCTGATTGGCGCAGGTGTGATGAGCGCTACCCTCGGTGCATGGCTGCAGGACTTAGAGCCGGACTGGTCCATCGAAATGGTGGAGCGGCTCGACAGCGTGGCCGAAGAGTCGTCCAACGGCTGGAATAACGCGGGCACCGGTCATGCGGCGCTGGCGGAGCTGAACTATACGCCTCAGCAGGCGGATGGCAGCATCGACATCTCCAAAGCGGTAACGATCAACGAATCGTTCCAGATTTCCCGCCAGTTCTGGGCTTATCAGGTCCAGAAAGGCAACCTGCGCAACCCTGAAAGCTTTATTCACAGCACGCCACACATGAGCTTCGTCTGGGGCGACGACAATGTCGAGTTCCTGCGCAAGCGTTTCAGTGCGTTGCAGAAAAGCACCCTGTTCCGTGGCATGGCCTACTCCGAAGATCCGAAGCAGATTGCCCGCTGGATCCCGCTGGTAATGAATGGCCGCGACCGCAGCCAGAAAGTGGCCGCGACCTGGACAGAGATGGGCACCGATGTGAACTTCGGTGAAATCACCCGTCAGCTAATCGCCGCATTAGAGAAGAAAGCGAATTTCCAGCTGCGTCTGCGCCAGGAAGTGCGTGAGCTGAAGCAGCTCGCCGATGGTCGCTGGCAGGTCACCCTGCAGTGTCTGAACAGCGGCACGCGTCGTACACTGACGGCAGGTAAAATCTTTATCGGTGCGGGCGGCGCGGCGTTACCGCTGTTGCAGAAAGCCGGTATCCCGGAAGCCAACGGCTACGCCGGCTTCCCGGTGGGCGGTTCGTTCCTGGTCACAGAAAATCCGCAGGTCGTCGCGCAGCACATGGCGAAGGTCTACGGCAAAGCCAGCGTCGGTGCACCACCGATGTCTGTGCCGCACGTCGACACCCGCGTGCTGGATGGCAAGCAGGTATTGCTGTTTGGCCCGTTCGCCACCTTCTCAACCAAGTTCCTGAAGCAGGGTTCGCTGATGGATATGTTCACCTCGCTGAACAGCAGCAATATGCTGCCGATGGTGAAAGTGGGGCTGAAAAGTTTTGACCTGGTGAAATACCTGATGGATCAGGTGCTGCAAAGCGATCGCGACCGGATGGACGCCCTGCGCGCCTATGTACCGCAGGCGAAGCAGGAGGACTGGCGTTTAGTCACTGCCGGTCAGCGTGTGCAGATCATCAAGAAAGATGAGAAAGAAGGCGCGGTATTGCGTCTGGGCACCGAAGTGGTTGCCTCACAGGATGGTACGATTTCAGCGCTGCTGGGTGCGTCGCCAGGTGCCTCTACCGCGGCACCGATCATGCTGGAGCTGCTGCACAAGGTCTGTCCTGAGCAGATGGCTTCGCCGGAATGGCAGAACAAAATCCGTGCGGTAATCCCTTCCTGGGGTCGCAAACTGAACGGTGACGTGGCGCTGACAGAGAAAGTGTTAGCTGAAACCAGCCGCATTCTGCATCTCGATTACTCGCCGGTCACCCCGATGGCGGCCAACGATGAAGGACGGGAAACCGCATTCGTCGTCGGCAAGTAATTCAGCGCCATTGATAAAGAGGCTCCGCACTGCGGGGCCTTTTTTATTGGCCGGTTGCCTGGTCGTACCGGATATTCTCTATTAGGGTTAAGGCATCTTTTAGCTGAACGCTCAAGAGGAACCGGCATGTCTTACTCCCCTGCGTTACCGGAATTCACGCTGATCGACCGCTACTGGCGGGCAGCAAATTACCTCTCCGTCGGACAGATTTACCTGATGGATAACCCACTGTTACGCGAACCGCTCAAACCGGATCACATCAAACCGCGTCTGCTGGGCCACTGGGGCACCACGCCAGGGCTGAATTTTATCTATGCCCATCTCAACCGTGTTATCCGCAAACAGAACCTGAATATGATCTACATCTGCGGGCCCGGACACGGCGGCCCCGGCATGGTGGCAAATACCTGGCTGGAGGGCAGCTACAGCGAAATTTATCCGCACATCTCCCCGGATGCAGCGGGCATGCAGCGCCTGTTTAAGCAGTTCTCGTTTCCGGGCGGCATTCCCAGCCACGCAGCACCGGAAACCCCCGGCTCGATTAATGAAGGCGGTGAGCTGGGCTATTCGCTCTCCCATGCCTTTGGTGCCGCTTTCGATAATCCCGATCTGGTGGTGCCGTGCGTGATTGGCGACGGTGAAGCCGAGACCGGCCCGCTGGCCTCCAGCTGGCACGGCATCAAATTCCTCAATCCTGAACGTGACGGCGCGGTGCTGCCGATTCTGCATCTCAACGGTTATAAGATTGCCAACCCGACATTGCTGGGTCGCAGCAGCGACGACGATCTCCACCAGCTATTCAGCGGCTACGGTTATGAACCGCTGTTTGTCAGCGGGCATGACCCGGAAAAAATGCATCCGCTGATGGCGGAGGCGCTGGATAACGCCTTCAGTAAAATCGCCGCGTATCAGCGTGAAGCCCGCAGCGGCAACGCCAGTGACGATGTGCCGCGCTGGCCGATGATTATTCTGCGCAGTCCCAAAGGCTGGACCGGCCCCAAAACGGTCGACGGTAAGAAAGTGGAGGACTTCTGGCGGGCGCATCAGGTGCCGGTTGCGGCCTGTCGTGAAGATGACGGTCATCGTCAAATCCTTGAGACGTGGATGCGCAGCTACCAGCCCGATGACCTGTTTGATGAACAGGGTCGCTTAAAACCGGAACTGCAGGCGCTGGCACCGGAAGGCGATAAACGCATGGGCGCATCACCCTATGCCAATGGCGGCCTGCTGCGCCGCGAGCTGGATACGCCTGCGCTGGCGGAGTTTGCCTGCGATGTCAGCGAGCCAGGCACAGAGATGGCGCAGGCCACGGAGCATCTGGGCCGCTATCTCAGCGTGCTGTTCCAGCGCAACCGCGATAACTTCCGCCTGTTTGGCCCGGATGAAACCGCCTCTAACCGCCTGACGCCAGTGTTCGACGTGACCAGCCGCACCTGGCTGGAACGAACCGAGCCTTATGATGAGCAGCTGGCGCGGGATGGCCGGGTGATGGAAATCCTCAGTGAGCATCAGTGTCAGGGCTGGCTGGAAGGTTATCTGCTGACCGGCCGTAACGGGCTGTTCAACTGCTATGAAGCCTTTATCCACATTGTCGATTCGATGTTTAACCAGCATGCCAAGTGGCTGAAAGTGTCGCGTAAGCTGGGCTGGCGTAAGCCGATTTCATCGCTGAACTACCTGCTCTCTTCCCACGTCTGGCGACAGGATCACAACGGCTATAGCCATCAGGATCCGGGTTTTATGGATCACGTTGCCAACAAGAAAGCGGATATCGTGCGCATCTATCTGCCGCCCGATGCCAATACGCTACTGTGGGTTGGCGATCACTGCCTGCGCACCTGGAATCGGATCAATGTGATTGTCGCGGGCAAACAGCCAGCGCCGCAGTGGCTGGATATGGCCAGTGCCGTGACGCATTGCGAAGCGGGAATGGGCGAGTGGCGCTGGGCAGGCACGACGCCGGAGAATGAACAGCCGGATGTGGTGATGGCCTGTGCCGGTGATGTGCCGACCATGGAGACAATGGCGGCGGTGGATCTGCTGCGCGAGATGCTGCCCGAACTGCGCATCCGGGTGGTGAACGTGGTCGATTTACTGGCGCTGCAGCCACAGGATAAGCATCCGCATGGCAAATCTGATGCGGAATTCGACGCCCTGTTTACCCAGGATAAGCCGGTGATTTTTGCCTTCCACGGCTATCCGGCGCTGATACATCGGCTGACCTATGCGCGTACCAATCATCGCAACTTCCATGTGCGCGGCTTCAATGAAGAGGGAACCACCACCACGCCATTTGATATGACGGTGCTGAACGAGCTTGACCGTTATCATCTGGCGCAGGAGGTGATTCTGCGGGTGCCGGGTCTGGCCGACGCCCATCCCGAGCTGCTGGAGGATTTACAGCAGCGTCTGGCGGAACATCACCGCTATGTCCGTGAACATGGCGAAGATTTGCCGGAGGTGCAGAACTGGAAATGGCCGTCGGCCACCGCACCCGGTGCGCCCGATTAAGCGGCCAGCAGCGCGTCGGTCAGCATCCAGACGGTGGTCGCCACCAATGACAGCGCCATCAGGCTGTTAAACAGCTGACGCTTCCAGGCAATCTGCAGATGGCTGCGCAGGCGATCGCCCAGCGCAGCCCAGATCAGGATGCAGGGCAGATTGAGCAGCATAAAGCCGATCATCACCGTCAGCACGCCGCTGCTGCCGGTGTAGAGCAGCGCGACGTTAGTGGCCATCAGCCAGGCTTTGGGGTTGATCGCCTGGAAGCAGGCACCGCCCACCAGCGTCATCGGCTGTGGTCGGGTTCGCGCTTCCGGTGCACCGGCGCGAAAAATTTTCCAGGATAACCACATCAGATAGGTACAGCCTGCCAGCGTCAGCGGCAGGCGAATCGCCGCCATCCAGTGCAGCAATATTTCCAGCGCCATCCCGGCAATCACCGTCTGTAACGCGCAGCCCACTAAAATGCCAAACACCATCGGCAGGGTGCGCCGCATGCCAAAATTGACGCCGGAGGTCGCCAGCAACAGATTGTTCGGGCCTGGCGTAATGGACATCACGGTGACGTAACTGAAGAAAGAGGGATCGAGCATAGTGGCTCTCCTGAAAGTGGACAGAGTTCTATGCTACGGCGGAGAAAGAGATGGTAACAGTGACACAAAATTACTATTGTTATGGTTACAGTTCCCGTTAACAGCAATTGTACCCATCTACGCCGGAGGCTTCTGTGTCCCTTGCTCCCACATCCGATCAGCCACTCTATCAGCAGCTCGCAGACAGCTTCGCTGAGGCCATCCATCAGGGCACGCTGAAACCCGGTAAACGCCTGCCGGCGATTCGCCGCGTCGCTCAGTCACACCAGGTCAGCGTCAACACGGTGCTGAATGCCTGGCAGCTGCTGGAAGATCGCGGGCTGATTGAGGCGCGTCCGCAGTCGGGGTACTACGTGCGCGGCGTATTGCCCGCCGTCACCCGTCACGGTCAGCACAAAGCCCGGGTACGCGACCCCAGCAGCGGCAAGCTCGACCTGATCGATAAGGTGTTTGCAGCGCAGAACCATCCCGACTACACCAATATCTCGCTGGCCTGCCCGCAGGACAGCGAGCTGTTTCCGGCGGCGCGCATCGCCCGGATTACCGCCTCACTGCTGCGCCGTCATCCCAACATCATCGGGCGCTATGCACTTCCGCCTGGTAGTGAGCGCTTACGGGAGGAGATTGCACGACGGGCGCTGCACGCCGGGCAAACGCTCACCGCCGATGAGATCACCCTGACCCACGGTTGTATGGAGGCATTACAGCTGGCGCTGCGGGCGGTGACGCAGCCCGGCGACTGTGTCGGGCTGGAGTCGCCGACTTACTTCTTCCTCTTCCCGCTGCTGGCGTCGCTGGGCCTGAAGGCGCTGGAAATCCCTACCGATCCGCAACATGGCCTGTCGCTGGATGCGCTGGAGATGCTGCTGCAGGAGCAGCGTATTAAGGCACTGATTGCGATGCCCAGCGTGCAGAACCCGCTGGGCTGCGGCATGTCGCTGGAGAATAAGAAGCGGCTGGCGAAGTTAGTGAATACTTACCACGTTCCGCTGATAGAAGACGGGCTGTATGACGAGTTGCAGTTCGACTGGCCACTCTCGCCCGCCGTGAAAGCCTTTGATCGCGATGGCTGGGTGATTTACTGCACCAGCTTTACCAAAACCGTGGCACCCGACTTCCGACTTGGCTGGACCGCCGCAGGCCGTTTTCATGACGCGATTGCCCGATTGAAAGCAGTATCGTCGATGGCCGAATCTGCCCTGCTCTCCGAAACGCTGGCGGAGTTTCTTGCGTCCGGCGGTTACGACCATCATTTGCGCACGCTGCGTCGTCGCTATGCGGCCAATCTGGATGAGGCGCGCGGTCTGATCGCACGCTACTTCCCGGTGGGAACCCGCGCGACGCTGCCGCGCGGTGGGTTTGTTTTCTGGGTCGAGTTACCGGGCGGCGTGAATACCACCGAGATGTTTGATCGGCTGCTGCAGGAGCAGATTTGTGTCACGCCTGGCGCACTCTATTCGCTGAGTGAGCGCTACAACCATGCGCTGCGTCTCTCCTGCTGCTATCCGTTTGATGCCCGCTACACCCGGGCGATTCAGCGCGCGGGCGAAATCGCCTGTGAACTGGCGGGCGTGCCGTGCGGCGAAGCTCAGGGTGTACCGTTGCGACCCCAGACGGTATAGCCGCGACGTTCAGTCAGACGCTCGTAATAGGTGCGCACCGCCGGATAGTCGGGATGATCGAGCGGGGTTTCAAACCAGCGGTTCACTGCCAGGCCAATCGGAATGTCTGCCAGGGTAAAATTGCGTCCGGCGACGTAGCGGCCGGTTTTTTCCAGTTGCTGATTGAGAATGCTCATGGTGTGCGCCCAGCCTTTGCTGGCCGCAGCCAGCAGTCGCGGGTCCTGATGGGCCGGTGAGTTTCGCACCAGCGACATAAAGGCGTAGCGCCATGAAGTGTTGAGTTCAGTGGATTGCCAGTCCATCCACTGATCGACAGGCGCACGCGTCTGCGGATGCAGAGGATAAAGCCATTCACCGCCATAGGCGTTCGCCAGATAGCGCAGAATGGCGTTGGATTCCCACATCACAAAGTCATCATCTTTCAGTACCGGCACCATCGCATTCGGGTTGAGTGCCATGAATTCGGGCAGGTGCGTTGAACGGAAGCCGTCGCCCCACTCTTCGCGCTGGTAATCAAGGTCCAGCTCGTCACACAGCCATAATACTTTGCGCACGTTGATTGAGGAGGCGCGTCCCAGGATCGTCAGCATTCACAGTCTCCGGTAAAATCTTTAACTTATTGATAACGCTGTTAGCTGTTATAAGCAATCATCCGGCAGAGAAAAGGCCACACTGAGCCCAGAGCAAGGAGTCACAATGAAGGTCGCGTTTAAGCAAGTCGATGTGTTTACCTCATCAGCCTTTAACGGCAATCCGCTGGCGGTGATCATGGATGCTCAGGGGTTAAGCGACAGCCAGCTGGCGGCGATTGCCCGCTGGACAAACCTGTCGGAAACCACCTTTGTCCTGCCGCCTCAGCATGAAGAGGCGGACTATCGGGTGCGTATTTTTACCGTTGAAGGGGAACTGCCGTTTGCCGGTCATCCGACGCTGGGCACCGCCCATGCGCTGCTGGAGGCGGGCTGGTCAACCCGCACGCCGGGTGAAATCGTGCAGGAGTGCGGCGTCGGTAACGTGACGGTGAAGATAGGTGACGCGGGCCTGGCATTTGCCGCGCCGGCTGCCACGCTGATGCCCTGGCAGGATGCGCGGATGAGTAACGCCTTAAACAGCGATGCGTTCGATCTGACGCAAAGCCCGACGGTAGTGGACATGGGGATTCGCTGGCTGCTCATACCAATGATCAGCGCCGAAGCGGTACTGGCGCTGCAGCCCGATGTCAGTGAATTGCAGCATCTGATTCAGCATGCGGGTGTCTCGGGCATCATGCCTTTTGGTCGTCTGCCTGCGGATGAGCCTGAACAGTATGAAGTACGCGGTCTGCTGGTGGAGAATGGCAGCCTGACCGAAGATTCGGTGACCGGCAGCGCCAACGCCTGTCTGGCGCGTTACTTCGCCGCGGCAGGACAAACCACCCCGTATCGCGTTCGTCAGGGCACGGCTCTGCAGCGTGCGGGTCGGGTGAACGTGACCTTTGCCGGTGAGACCATCTGGATTGGCGGCAATACTGTGACCGTTATCGACGGCACCATTGCGCTGTAAAATCAGCGGCGTCGTGTTTTCCGCGACGCCGCCAGCGGTCAGATTCCCTGCCCGCCGGACGCTTCAATGCGCTGCGCGGTGATCCAGCCGGTTTCGTCACTGAGGATCGCGCTGATAGCGTCGCCGATATCATCCGGCAGTCCGACCCGACCCAGCGCCGTCAGCCCGGCAATCTGGTCGTTAATCTCGCGGGTATCACGCACACGTCCTCCGCCAAAGTCTGTCTCTATCGCGCCAGGTGCCAGAATATTGACGCGAATGCGGCGTTCACCCAGCTCTTTCGCCTGATAACGCGTCAGGACTTCCATCGCCCCTTTCATCGACGCATAGGTCGCGGAGCCAGGATAGACCAGGCGGGTCAGACCGCTGGAGATATTCAGGATGCGACCCCCGTCGTTAATCAGCGGCAGCAGCTTCTGGGTCAGGAAGTAAGGCCCTTTGAAATGCACATTCACCAGTGCATCAAATTCCGCCTCGGTGGTGTCGGTAAACGGCTTGTAGTGTCCGTGACCGGCGTTGTTCACTAAATAGTCAAAGCGCTCACGCTGCCACTGCTGTTGCAGTACCGCTTTCACCTCGCCGACAAAGCGATCAAACTGCCCGGTTTCGCCGACATCCAGCGCCAGCGCCACGGCGCGCTGTCCCAGCGCTTCAATTTCCTTTACAACCGACTGCGCCTCATCGGCATGGCTGCGGTAAGTCAGAATAATATCTGTGCCTCTGTCAGCCAGTTTTAAGGCCCCATTGCGGCCTAAACCGCGGTTTGCACCGGTAATTAACGCCACTTTCTGATTCATCTCACACACCTGTTGAAAAATTGAACATGGGTTAAGGATATTCGCGAATTATTGATCTATAAACAGGGTTAAACGCGCATCACTGTTTCAATAAAAACAACAATCGGTGAACAACATGGACAAAATTCACGCAATGCAGGTGTTTGTGCGGGTGGCCGAAATGGGCAGTTTTACCCGCGCGGCAGAGAGTTTGGGCATACCTAAAGGCAGCGTATCGCGACAGATTCAGGCGCTGGAGAATCAAATGGCAACACGTTTGCTGCATCGCACCACGCGCCGGGTGCAACTAACTCAGGATGGCCTGGTCTATTACGACCGCTGCCTGGATCTGTTGTCGATGATTGACGATATGGACAGCCTGTTTCAGCACGAGCCCGCTTCGCTCAGCGGTAAACTTCGGGTCGATATGTCAGTGGCGATGGCCACCGGCTTTATCCTGCCAAGGCTGCCGGAATTTTTGCAGCACTACCCGGGCGTGGAAATTGAGCTGAGCAGCAGCGACCGACAGGTGGATGTGATCCGGGAAGGATTTGACTGCGTCATCCGGGTCGGTGAGCTGAAGGATTCGGGGCTGATTGCGCGAAAAATTGGTACTCATACCTTGATCAACTGCGCCAGCCCTGGCTACCTTTCGCGGTTCGGCATGCCAATCCGGCTGGAAGAGCTGTCGCAGCATGCGATGGTGCATTACAGCCAGCAGCTCGGCCAGGCCTCACCCGGCTTTGAATATTTTGATGGCAGGCAGTGCCATTACGTTCATACCGGTGGCGTGGTGACGGTGAACAGCACGGAAACCTACCGCGCCGCCTGTCTGGCAGGGCTGGGGATTATTCAGGTGCCCGCCGCCGGGATTCAGACATTACTGGAAAGGGGCGAGCTGGTGGAAGTGCTGCATCGCTTTCCCGCCAGACCGATGCCGATCCATCTGCTCTATCCGCACCGGCGCAATGTGGCACGCCGCGTAAGGGTATTTATGGAGTGGCTGAGTCAGGTGTTACAGGAGTACGTCACCTGAGCGGCTATACTTTGATTTTAATGATAAACAGGACAGTGAAGGTCTATGACAGACAAGCAGGAAAACCCGCAGGATATGCAGCCAGAAAAGCCGCTTATCGATATTAAAACCGGCAATCACACCGTGGATGAGTCGATTGTTCGCGTGTCGCGCTTCGCCACCTGGTTCCAGTCTATTCCGGCGGTAGCGCATTTTATTCGCGCTCTCGACCGCTTTAATGACCGACTCGGCAGTCAGTTTGGCGCAGCCATTACTTATTTTTCATTTTTATCGCTGATCCCCATTCTGATGGTGTCGTTTGCCGCCGTGGGTTTTGTGCTGGCATCGAATCAGGATCTGCTGACCGATATCATCAACAAAATCGTCAGCAGCATCAGTGACCCGACGCTGGCAACCACGCTGAAGAATACGGTGAATACCGCCATTCAGCAGCGTGCCACCGTGGGTATCACCGGTTTACTGCTGGCGCTCTACTCCGGTCTTAACTGGATGGGTAATCTGCGTGAAGCGATCCGCGCCCAGTCGCGCGACGTGTGGGAACGTAAACCGGATGACAAAGAGAAGATCTGGAAGCGTTATATTCGCGACTTCCTGTCGCTGACGGGTCTGATGCTGGCGCTGGTGATTACGCTGTCGCTGACCTCGGTGGCCGGTTCTGCCCAGGCGACCATTGTGAGTGCGCTGGGGCTGGATGGCATTGAGTGGTTACGGCCTGCCCTGACCATTATCGCCACGTCGATTTCCGTTCTGGCGAACTATCTGTTGTTCCTCTGGATTTTCTGGATCCTGCCGCGTCATAAGCCGCGCAAGAAAGCACTGTTCCGCGGCACCCTGCTAGCGGCAATCGGCTTTGAGGTGATTAAGTTTGTGATGACGCTGACGCTGCCGAAGCTGGCGACCTCACCTTCCGGTGCAGCCTTTGGTTCTGTACTCGGTCTGATGGCGTTCTTCTATTTCTTCGCCCGTCTGACGCTGTTCTGTGCAGCGTGGATCGCGACGGCCAAATATAAAGACGACCCTCAGATGCCGGAAGCGGGCAGCGCATCCCGCCGCAAAGCATCGTAATCCGTTAACAACAGCGGAAAATGTCACCCTTCGGCTATTTTTTCACCAGATAACAGGATGAATAGCTGAGGGGTCACTTTTATTTAGCCCTTTCTTAGAGTATCCCGCCAGATATCGTCCGGTTTACCCCGGTATCGCCCGGCATTCGTCACACCACAGAAATTATCCTCTTTTTGTCCTCTGAAGCCAGACGCGGCGCGGGTTTTCATCATTGAATGCGCTCTGGCAGATGCGTAAGATTCTTTGTCTGTATTTACAAATAAGAAACAGTTATGCAAGCCTCCCTCACAGATACACTCGACAAACAGCAGGATCCCACACCGGTTAACTCACGCAGTAAAGTGGTGATTGCCTCGCTGGTCGGCACGGCCATCGAGTTCTTTGACTTCTATATTTATGCCACTGCTGCGGTCATTGTTTTCCCGCACATTTTCTTCCCGCAGGGTGATGCCACGGTCGCGACGCTACAGTCGCTGGCCACTTTTGCTATCGCCTTTATCGCGCGCCCGATTGGCTCTGCGGTGTTTGGTCACTTTGGCGATCGCGTCGGGCGTAAAGCCACGCTGGTTGCCTCGCTGCTGACCATGGGGATCTCTACCGTGGTGATCGGCCTGTTGCCGAGCTATGAAACCATCGGTGTGCTGGCGCCGCTGCTGCTGGCGCTGGCGCGTTTTGGTCAGGGGCTGGGGCTGGGCGGTGAATGGGGCGGCGCGGCGCTGCTGGCGACGGAAAACGCCCCGGCGAAGAAGCGTGCGCTTTATGGCTCTTTCCCTCAACTGGGTGCGCCGATTGGCTTTTTCTTCGCGAACGGGACTTTCCTGCTGCTCTCCTGGCTGCTGACCGATGAACAGTTTATGCAGTGGGGCTGGCGTGTGCCGTTTATTCTCTCCGCTGTACTAGTGCTGATTGGCCTGTATGTGCGCGTGTCGCTGCATGAGAGCCCGGTGTTTGCCAAAGTGCAGAAAGAGAAGAAGCAGGTTCGCGTGCCGATTGCGGCGCTGCTGGGCAAGCATCTGACTGCCACCATTCTCGGCACCTTTATCATGCTGGCGACCTATACGCTGTTCTATATCATGACCGTCTATTCGATGAGCTATGGCACCACGCCAGCACCAGCGGGTCTGGGCATTCCGCGTAACAGTATGCTGTGGATGCTGATGCTGGCGGTGATTGGTTTTGGTGTGATGGTGCCGATTGCCGGTTTGCTGGCCGACCGTTTTGGTCGTCGCAAGACGATGATTACCATTACGCTGATGATTATCGCGTTTTCGTTCCTGTTCCCGGCAATGCTGGGTTCCGGTTCACAGGCGCTGGTGATGGCGTTTCTGCTGCTGGGTCTGAGCATTATGGGGCTGACGTTTGGCCCGATGGGCGCGCTGCTGCCGGAGCTGTTCCCGACCGAAGTGCGTTATACCGGTGCCTCGTTCTCCTATAATCTCTCCTCGATTCTGGGTGCCTCGGTTGCGCCGTACATCGCGACCTGGCTGAATGCCAATTATGGTCTGCAGGCAGTGGGGCTGTATCTGGCGTCGATGGCGGTGCTGACGCTGATAGCGTTGCTGGCCTGTAAAGAGACGCGTCACCAGACATTGTATGACGTTTAATCCTGTTGGATGAAGGTCAGTGAAACCCGGCAGCCGCCGGGTTTTTTTATGGGTTGGGTTTAGTAAATAAAGGGCGGTTCAGGAATATATACATCGGCCCTAAAGGCGTAGAAGTGCTGCCTGAAGGGCAAAAACAATCGCCTTGATATTAGCCGGCATGCTCAGGGAGCATACGCCCTCCGCAAAGACGCAAAAGACGCCATCCCTGGCGGGTTCAGCGCGGGCGATTACGCACCTCATCCCTGAGGTGCGCCCGTAAACGGGCCAACGCGTTGCGTTGTTCAAAAACGCTCCCGGCGTTTTTGTCCATGGCCCGCTATGCTTTGCTACAGGCGTATGCTCCCATCGCTTGAAGTGGATTAGTTGTCTGTTCGAAAAAGCTGAATCGCGTTTAAAGGCGTAGTGATATTGGCAGCAATGAAGAAGCTTAAGGACACAGGCACGGTCTTATAGCAATGCAGGCAGTGTTCACAAACAAAAAACCCCGGCGAGCCGGGGTTTGTTTTGCTGAAAACTGTGTTGCTGGTTATTAGCCCGCGACAGCGATACGCTTCATGTCGGTCATGTAGCCACGCAGTTTGCGGCCAACAGTTTCAATCGGATGCTGGCGAACGGCTTCGTTAACGTCACGCAGTTGCGCGTTGTCGACCTGTGTGCCTTCAACAGCTTTACCCAGATCGCCTGGCTGCAGCGTGGTCATGAACTCTTTCAGCAGCGGCACTGCAGCGAAGGAGAACAGGTAGTTACCATATTCGGCGGTATCAGAAATAACTACGTTCATTTCATACAGACGCTTACGTGCGATGGTGTTCGCAATCAGCGGCAGCTCATGCAGTGATTCGTAGTAAGCAGACTCTTCGATGATGCCGGCATCGACCATGGTTTCAAACGCCAGCTCAACGCCCGCTTTAACCATTGCAACCATCACTACGCCTTTGTCGTAGTACTCCTGCTCTTCGATTTTGCCTTCATACTGTGAGGCAGTTTCGAATGCGGTCTGGCCGGTCTCTTCACGCCAGGTCAGCAGGTTTTTATCATCGTTAGCCCAGTCAGCCATCATGCCGGAAGAGAATTCGCCGGAGATGATGTCATCCATATGCTTCTGGAACAGCGGCGCCATGATGGTTTTCAGCTGCTCTGACAGCGCATAAGCGCGCAGTTTCGCCGGGTTAGAGAGACGATCCATCATCAGGGTGATGCCACCAAACTTCAGTGACTCGGTAATGGTTTCCCAGCCGAACTGAATCAGTTTTTCTGCGTAAGCCGGGTCCGTACCTTCAGCCACCAGCTTGTCGAAGCAGAGCAGTGAACCCGCCTGCAGCATGCCGCACAGGATGGTCTGCTCACCCATCAGGTCAGATTTCACTTCTGCAACGAAGGAGGACTCCAGCACGCCAGCACGATCGCCGCCGGTCGCTGCTGCCCAGGCTTTAGCAATCGCCATGCCTTCGCCTTTTGGATCGTTTTCCGGGTGAACCGCGATCAGCGTCGGAACACCAAAGCCGCGTTTGTACTCTTCGCGGACTTCTGTACCCGGGCACTTCGGTGCCACCATGACTACGGTGATGTCTTTACGGATGCTTTCGCCCACTTCAACGATGTTGAAACCGTGCGAGTAACCCAGCGCAGCGCCATCTTTCATCAGCGGCTGAACAGCCTGAACCACTGCAGAGTGCTGCTTGTCTGGCGTCAGGTTAACCACCAGGTCCGCCTGCGGGATCAGATCTTCGTAAGTACCCACTTTGAAACCGTTATCGGTCGCTTTGCGCCATGAAGGGCGTTTCTCAGCAATCGCTTCGGCACGCAGTGCATAGGCGACATCCAGACCTGAATCACGCATGTTCAGACCCTGGTTCAGGCCCTGCGCGCCACAGCCAACGATAACGACTTTTTTGCCTTTCAGGAAACTGGCACCATCCGCGAATTCATCACGCGCCATGAAACGACATTTGCCTAATTGCGCCAGCTGGTTGCGCAGGTTCAATGTGTTGAAATAGTTAGCCATGGGTACTCCGATAAGGTTGTGTTTGCTTTTTTTGTTCAGGAACGGCGTGTCATGCAACGCCGCGAATGACCCCATCATATGACAGGAATTCTGTTGCTTAAATTGATATATTAACAACGTCACATTGCAATAAATGCAATACTAAACAGAGGCGACGCGCGCATGGATTTACGGGATCTGAAACTGTTTCTTCATCTGGCAGAAAGCTGCCACTTCGGGCGCACGGCGCGTGCGATGCACGTCAGCCCTTCCACACTGTCACGCCAGATCCAGCGGCTTGAAGACGATGTCGGCCATGCGCTCTTTCTGCGTGATAACCGCACCGTGACGTTAACGGAAGCGGGCGAACGCCTGCGCCAGTTTGCCCAGCAGACGCTGTTGCAGTATCAGCAACTGCGCCATGTGATGGATCTTAACGGCCCGTCACTCAGCGGCGAACTGCGACTGTTCTGTTCTGTGACGGCGGCCTACAGTCATCTGCCGCCGATTCTCGATCGCTTTCGCGCGGAACATCCGCAGGTCGAAATCAAACTGGATACTGGCGATGCTGCGGATGCGGTAGAAAAAGTGCACTCCGGCGATGCCGATCTGGCGATTGCCGGACGGCCTGAAACCCTGCCCGCCAGCATTGATTTTATGCCACTGGGGCTGATCCCGCTGGTGCTGATTGCGCCCGCACTGCCCTGTGCCGTCCGCACCCAGGCCACCCAGCCGCAGCCCGACTGGTCAAAAATTCCGTTTATCCTGCCGGTGCAGGGACCGGCACGGCGGCGTATCGATCTCTGGTTTCGCCGCCAGCGCATCCCGAATCCGGTGATTTACGCCACGGTATCGGGCCATGAAGCGATTGTCTCGATGGTGGCGCTGGGTTGCGGTATTGCACTGTTGCCGGATGTGGTGCTGGAGAACAGTCCGGATCCGGTGCGGAACCGCGTGCTGTTGCTGGAGAATATTGACTCGGTTGCGCCGTTCGAACTCGGCATCTGCGTGCAAAAAAAGCGGCTCGGAGAGCCGCTGATTAGTGCTTTCTGGAGCCAGCTGTAATCAGTGGCCTGACAGGAAGAAGCGGAACGCCGGGTTCTGGCTTTCGTCATGAAAGTCGTAACCCAGGTCGGTGAGATGCTCCTCGAAACGTGGCTCATCGCTGCCGAGTTCAAAAGCCGCCAGCACACGACCGTAGTCGGTGCCATGGCTGCGGTAATGAAACAGCGAGATATTCCAGTGGGTGCCCAGCGTTTGCAGGAACTTCAGCAACGCGCCAGGTGCCTCCGGGAATTCAAAGCTGAAGAGCCGTTCACGCAGCGGCTTGGAAGGGCGTCCGCCCACCATGTAACGCACATGCAGTTTTGCCATCTCATCATCTGACAGATCGACCACCTGATAACCACCGCGGGTGAATTCACTGATGATCTCGCTGCGCTCTTCCACGCCACGCGTCAGACGTACACCAACAAAGATGCAGGCTTTGTCCGCGTCCGCGTAGCGGTAGTTGAACTCGGTGATTGAACGTCCGCCCAGCGTCTGGCAGAAACGCAGGAAGCTGCCCTGCTGTTCCGGGATGGTGACGGCCAGCAGCGCTTCACGCTGTTCACCCAGCTCGCAACGCTCGGAGACGTAACGCAGACCGTGGAAGTTGACGTTGGCCCCGGACAAGACGTGCGCCAGCCGCTCGCCTTTGATCTCGTGCTGCTGGATATACTTCTTCATGCCCGCCAGCGCCAGCGCGCCAGACGGCTCCGCCACGGCACGAACATCTTCGAACAGGTCTTTCATCGCAGCGCAAATCGCATCGCTGTCGACGGTGATGATGTCATCGATGTAGGCCTGACAGAGCCGAAAGGTTTCGCTGCCAATCCGCTTAACCGCCACCCCTTCGGCAAACAGCCCGACGCGTGGCAGATCGACCGGATGACCGGCGTCCAGCGCCGCTTTCAGGCAGGCTGAATCTTCTGACTCCACCGCAATCACTTTGATCTGCGGCATCAGCTGCTTGATCAGCACCGCAACGCCCGCAGCCAGACCGCCGCCACCTACCGGCACAAAGACCCGGTCGAGGTGCGCATCCTGCTGCAACAGCTCCATCGCCAGCGTGCCCTGTCCGGCAATGACAGCCGGATGGTCAAACGGCGGCACGAAGGTGTAGCCGCGCTGTTCAGCGAGCTCTATCGCTTTGGCTTTCGCCTCGTCAAAATTGGCCCCAAACAGGAAAGCCTCTCCGCCAAATGCGCGCACTGCATCAACCTTGATGTCTGCGGTCGCCAGCGGCATCACAATCAGCGACTTGATGCCCAGCTTCGTCGCGGAGAGCGCGACGCCCTGCGCATGGTTACCGGCTGACGCCGTCACCACACCGCGCGCTTTCTGCTCTTCGTTCAGACCGGCAATCATCGCGTAAGCACCGCGCAGCTTGAAACTGTGTACCGGCTGGCGATCCTCCCGCTTCACCAGAATGGTGTTGCCAAGACGCGATGAAATTTTTTCCATAACCTGCAGCGGCGTCACCTGTGCCACTTCATACACCGGTGAACGCAGCACTGCGCGCAGATACTCCGCGCCGCATGGCGCGTCGGGTAGCGGTTGAGACTCGGCCATGGTTAGCCTCCCAGCTTGCTCTTATCGCGGACGGCGCCTTTGTCAGCACTGGTCGCGAGTAATGCGTAAGCACGCAGCGCAAAGGAGACTTCACGCTGACGATTGACCGGCGTATACGCCGCATCGCCACGTGCCTGCTGCTCTTCACGGCGGGCGTGCAGTTCGTTATCCGGCACAGCGAGTTTGATGCCGCGGTTAGGGATATCAATTTCAATGATGTCGCCATCTTTGACCAGCGCAATAGTGCCGCCGTTGGCCGCTTCAGGCGAAGCGTGGCCGATAGAGAGGCCTGATGTACCACCGGAGAAACGACCGTCGGTGATCAGTGCGCAGCTTTTGCCCAGGCCCATCGATTTCAGATAGGTGGTCGGATAGAGCATTTCCTGCATGCCCGGCCCGCCTTTTGGCCCTTCGTAGCGGATGACGACCACGTCGCCTGCGACTACTTTGCCGCCCAGAATCGCTTCTACCGCGTCATCCTGGCTTTCATAGACTTTGGCCGGACCGGTGAAGGTCAGGATCTCTTTGTCTACGCCCGCGGTTTTAACGATACAGCCATCTTCGGCAATGTTGCCGTAGAGCACGGCCAGACCGCCATCCTGAGAGTAAGCGTTTTCGCGGGTGCGGATACAGCCTTCGGCACGGTCATCATCCAGCGTGTCCCAGCGGCAGTTCTGCGAGAATGCCTGGGTAGTACGGATGCCCGCCGGGCCCGCGCGGAACATATCTTTTACCGCCTGATCTTTGGTCAGCATGATGTCGTACTGATCCAGCGTTTCACGCATCGTCTGCTGCAGGATGTTGCGCGCGCTGCTGTCGAACAGACCTGCGCGATCCAGCTCGCCCAGAATCGCGAAAACGCCACCTGCGCGATGCACGTCTTCCATGTGGTATTTCGGGGTACTTGGTGCGACTTTACAAAGCTGAGGCACTTTACGTGACAGGCGATCGATGTCGGAGATGTTGAAGTCGATGTCGCCTTCCTGTGCCGCCGCCAGCAGGTGCAGCACAGTGTTGGTGGAGCCGCCCATGGCGATATCCAGCATCATAGCGTTCTCGAAAGCGGCCTTATTCGCGATGTTACGCGGCAGCATGTTGACGTCATCCTGCTCATAGTAGCGCTTAGTCAGGCTGACGATGCGCTTACCGGCATTAATGAACAGCTCTTTGCGATCGGCGTGCGTGGCCAGCAGTGAACCATTACCAGGCTGCGACAGGCCGAGTGCTTCGGTCAGGCAGTTCATCGAGTTGGCGGTGAACATACCGGAACAGGAGCCGCAGGTCGGACAGGCAGAGCGTTCGATCTGATCGCTGTCGGCATCGCTGACGTTCGGGTTGGCACCCTGAATCATCGCATCAACCAGGTCCAGCTTGATGATCTGGTCAGAAAGCTTAGTTTTACCCGCTTCCATCGGGCCGCCTGAAACGAAAATCACCGGAATATTGAGGCGCAGAGACGCCATCAGCATACCTGGGGTGATTTTGTCGCAGTTAGAAATACAGACCATGGCGTCGGCGCAGTGCGCGTTAACCATGTACTCGACCGAGTCAGCAATCAGCTCACGCGAAGGCAGTGAATACAGCATGCCGCCATGACCCATGGCAATACCGTCATCCACCGCGATGGTGTTGAACTCTTTAGCCACACCGCCCGCCGCTTCGATCTGCTCAGCGACGAGTTTACCCAGGTCGCGGAGGTGAACGTGGCCAGGGACAAATTGGGTGAATGAGTTAACCACAGCGATAATCGGCTTGCCGAAATCGTCGTCGGTCATTCCTGTCGCGCGCCATAAGGCACGGGCACCCGCCATATTGCGGCCGTGGGTGGTAGTGGCGGAACGGTACTTAGGCATGCTCTATTTACTCCAGTAAGAATTAGCTCGCGGACGTCAGATGACGCCCGCGCTGTATCTGATTATGGGTTAACCGGATCTAACCAGCCCCATTTGTCTTCGGTTTCGCCAGTGAACAGACCAAAGAAGGCCTGCTGGACACGTTTGGTGACCGGACCACATTTGCCTTCGCCCACCTGAATGCGGTCAACGCTGCGCACTGGTGTGATTTCTGCTGCGGTGCCAGACATAAAGACTTCGTCAGCCAGATAGAGAGATTCACGCGACAGAGTCTGCTCACGCACTTCAATGCCCATATCACGCGCCAGCGTGATGATCGCATCGCGGGTAATGCCCGGCAGTGCCGAAGAGGTAAATGGCGGGGTATAGAGCACGCCATCTTTAACTTCAAACAGGTTTTCGCCAGCACCCTCTGAGATCAGGCCATTAGTATCCAGCGCAATGCCTTCCTGATAGCCATGACGACGGGCTTCGCTGCCCACCAGCAGCGAGGAGAGGTAGTTACCACCCGCTTTAGCGGCGGTTGGCAGAGTGTTTGGCGCCACGCGGTTCCATGAAGAGACCATCGCATCGATGCCATTTTCCAGCGCTTCAGCGCCCAGGTAAGCGCCCCACGGGAAGGCGGCAATGATCACGTCAGTCGTGAAGCCATCTGGCGGGTTGACGCCCAGGCCCACATCGCCGACGAAGGCCAGCGGACGGATATAAGCACTTTTCAGTTTGTTTACGCGGATGACTTCGCGGCACGCTTCCATCAGCTCATCAACGCTGCTTTTAATCGGGAAACGGTAGATTTTGGCGGAGTCGTGCAGACGTTGCATGTGTTCACGATGACGGAACACAACCGGTCCTTTGTGAGAGTCGTAGCAGCGGACGCCTTCAAATACCGACGTACCGTAGTGCAAGGCGTGGGACATGACGCTGACCTTCGCTTCTTCCCACTTAACCATCTCGCCATTGAACCAAATAAAGTCTGCTTTCTTCGTGCTCATTGTTATTCCCTCTCGCGGCTACGCGCGGATTTGTTGTGTTGTCTGTTGTTGAATCTGAACGCATGCAACGTCGATCAATTTACTTAACTGCGAAGACAGTAAATCGACGGAGCGCTGGCTGGCAACGGTCATTTCAATATTAATGTTTTCTGCGTTGGCGACTGAGGCCATGTTCATAGAACAGACCTGAAAACCGCGGTGACGCACGACGCGTAAAATGCGCTCTAATATTTCAGGGCGGAAACGGGCTTCGATAGACAATTGATGCTGGTTCATACGGTTTTCTCCATCATGTTTGCATTGCTGGCACCCGGCGGTACCAGTGGCCAGACGTTTTCATGCTCATCTATTGCAACATGCAGGAAGTAAGGACCTTCGCTGTTCAGCAGAGCATCAAGGGCGGCGTCGACCTGATCTTTACGGGTAATGCGCTGGCCGGGAATGTTGAACGCGCTGGCCAGCGTGAGGAAGTCGGGATTGTCGGACAGGTTAGTTTCACTGTAGCGACCATCGAAAAACAGCTGCTGCCACTGGCGCACCATGCCCAGACGCTGGTTATCCATCAGTACGATTTTGACCGGCAGCCTGCCGCGCTTGATGGTGCCCAGCTCCTGGATGTTCATCATGATGGAGCCATCGCCCGAGACACAGATCACTGTATCGTCCGGACGTGCAACCTGCGCACCGATGGCAGCCGGTAAGCCAAAGCCCATAGTGCCTAAGCCGCTGGAGGTGATGAAGTTCTCCGGCGCGCTGAAATCCATATGTTGCGCTGTCCACATCTGGTGCTGACCAACATCAGTGGTGACGACGGCATTCGCCGGTTTGCGATCGGAAAGCTGCTTCAGCAGCAGCGGCGCATAGATCGCGTCGCCCGGATGGTCATAGCGCCATGTATGGCTGGCTTTCAGTGCCTGCACCTCATCGCGCCAGGCGTTGATAGATAAAGGCTGACTCAGGGCGGGCAGCAGTTCGTTAAGATCGCCCTGCAGAGAGACATGAGCGCGACGTAATTTGTTTAATTCAGCGGGGTCGATATCGAGATGAATGACGCTGGCGTGCGGTGCGAAGGTATCCAGCTTGCCGGTGACGCGGTCGTCGAAACGGGCACCGACCGCGATCAGCAGGTCACACGCCTGTACGGCCAGGTTAGCGGCTTTGGTACCATGCATCCCCAGCATGCCAAGGTAAACGTCACTGTGTGGGTCCACACTGCCCAGTCCCTTCAGGGTAGCGACCGCCGGAATGCCGGTCTCTTCTGCCAGCGCACGCAGTGCCGGAACCGCCTGCGCCAGACCAACACCGCCGCCAACGTAGAGCATGGGCTTTCTGGCCTGCGCCATCAGTGCACGTGCCTGGTCAATCGCCTGATGCGGCAGCGCATTTCCTTCTTCAACCGGAACCAGATGCGGCGCGGGTTCACCCTGTGCAATCTGAATGTCTTTCGGGATATCAATCAGTACCGGGCCAGGACGGCCTGACTGCGCCAGCGCAAAAGCTTCCGCCATGATGGCGGGCAGCTCATCCAGCGATTCCACCAGGAAGCTGTGCTTGGTGCAGGCCAGAGAGAGTCCCAGTACGTCAATCTCCTGAAAGGCATCGGTGCCGATGAAGGCCGAGGTGACCTGACCCGTTACCGCCACAACCGGCACTGAATCCATCATGGCATCCGCCAGACCGGTGATCAGGTTTGTCGCGCCGGGGCCGGAAGTGGCGATACAGACGCCGGTTTTGCCGGTTGAACGGGCATAGCCGATTGCCGCCATCACAGCGCCCTGCTCGTGACGACACAGTAGGTGTTCCACGCCGCCATCATAGAGCGCGTCGTATACCGGCATGATGGCGCCGCCCGGGTAACCAAATACGGTATCAACACCCTGCGCGCGTAAAGCCTGAACTACCCACTGTGCACCTGTCATCGCTATTCTCCTGTGTCCTGACCGGAACAACAGAATTTTATGCTACTGTTCATTGTTTGTTCCTTGTGGATTTACTGATATTTCCTCGGGTCGAAAAAAAACCCCCGGACCTTTCGGTGCGGGGGTTTTTCGGATTCGAGGCTTGATTTTTAAGCCTTTCTTTCTCCAAGCGTTGCCCCGCACGGTAGGTTAATAACCACCACCACGCTAATCACGACCAGGCTAATCACTTGTAGAAGGGCTTTCATGTGTTGTTCAATTCTTTTTCGTGTTCGAAGTAATGCCTACAGAGTTATCATAGTCAGGGGGCATGACACAACTTTTTTTACAGATTTATTTTAGCTTGTTGCGCAGAATCAAGGCCTATCAATCTGTAATACAAGAAATAATTACATAATGATAATTATTCATCACTTCAGGGACGTAATAATATTTCGATGAATTTGCGTACTGTCGCGCAGCGTTTTAAAACGCCATGAAACAACTTTCGACGGGGTGTGCGATGTCCCGAACTGTGCTGATGCTGTGCTCGCTTTTCTTTGATGCAGTCACCAGACTGACGGCAACAAGGAGCGAGTATGTCATTGTCAAAAGTTCTGACCCGGGCAGCACTGGGGGTGGAAGCCCCGCTGGTGACCATTGAGGCACATATCAGTAACGGCCTGCCTGCCTTGACCCTGGTAGGCCTGCCGGAAACCACGGTCAAAGAAGCGCGTGAGCGGGTACGCAGCGCCATTATCAACAGCGGTTTCACCTTTCCGGCAAAGCGGGTCACCATCAATCTGGCTCCAGCGGACTTACCCAAAGAGGGCGGAAGGTATGACTTACCTATGGCAATCGCCATTCTGGTCGCCTCTGAGCAGCTTCCTGCCGACAAGCTGACGCACTATGAGTTTCTGGGTGAACTGGCACTCGACGGCGCGCTGTGCGGTGTTCAGGGCGCGATTCCGGCAGCCATGGTAGCAATTCAGGCTGGACGACAGCTGGTTCTCTCTGCTGAAAATCAGGCGGATGCCGGACTTATCCGTCAGGGATCATCGCTGGTCGCCTCTCATCTCAGCGACGTATGCACTTTTCTGCGCAATGAACTCACGTTACCGACAGCGCAGTCTCCTGAGCATCAGGGCAATCCACCTGCTGACGACCTCGCAGATATTATTGGTCAGGAACAGGGACGCAGAGCGCTGGAGATCACGGCGGCTGGCGGGCATAACCTGTTACTGATTGGCCCGCCCGGCACCGGTAAAACCATGCTTGCCACCCGGCTGCCCGGCATCATGCCTTCTTTAACCGATCAGGAAGCACTGGAATGCGCGGCAATCGCCAGCCTGGTGAACAATAGCAGTACTCTGCACCGACAATGGCGTACCCGGCCTTTCAGGTCGCCTCACCATAGCGCATCTCTCTATGCTTTGATTGGTGGTGGATCGCTGCCACGCCCCGGCGAGATCTCACTGGCGCATAACGGCGTGCTATTTCTGGATGAGTTGCCGGAATTTGATCGCAAGGTGCTGGACTCTCTGCGCGAGCCATTAGAGTCGGGTGTCATCGCTATTTCGCGTGCCCGCGCAAAAGTCACCTATCCGGCACGATTTCAGCTGATTGCTGCTATGAACCCAAGTCCAACCGGACATTATCAGGGACAGCATAACCGCACCTCACCTCAGCAGGTGCTGCGTTATCTCAGCAAGCTGTCCGGCCCTTTTCTCGATCGTTTTGATCTTTCGCTGGAGGTGCCGCTACTTCCAGGTGGAATGCTTAGCGGTCAACGCCCTGCAGCAGAAACGTCTGAACGGGTTCGTCATCGGGTGGTCGCGGCGCGGGAGATTCAGCTGACCCGTGCAGGAAAAATTAATGCGCATTTAAACAATGCGGAGATTATGCGCTGGTGTCAGCCGGCTAAGGAGGATGCGGAGTGGCTGGAGTCAGTACTGGAGAAACTGGGTTTATCTGTACGGGCATGGCAGCGGATTTTGAAGGTGGCGCGTACCGTGGCCGATCTGGCGGGAGAGGCAGAGATCAGCCGGCATCATCTGCAGGAAGCTGTCAGTTATCGCACGATTGATCGTTTAATGATTCATCTGCATAACAGCCTGCAATAAAAAAGGGGCTTTCGCCCCTTCTCTGTTAATCGTCGCTGTCGGTAAAGTCTTCGACGGTGTCCATCTGCGGTTTACCGCCGGAAAGCGTATGAAAACGCTTAGGACGCTTAATGCGGGTCATATATTTAGACCATACACGTTCGGCTTCCGTTTGCGGCTCACGCACGCCACGACATACTTCAATAAACAGACGTTCTTCTTCTGTTGCAGGCTCACGCTTTGATAAATCCAGCTCATTAAAGGCGAAACCGTGGCGTTCAAGAAGCTGAGCTTCTTTAATAGTAAAGTCACCGTGGCGTGAGAAACCACGCGGGTAATGTTTGTTATCAAAGAAACGATTCTCTGTTGAGAAGCTTTCCGCCATGTTACACGCTCCTGATTTTCTAATGCCGTGCTGTTAATGGCGCGGAGTATTAGATAGGCTTGACAGAGTGTAAAACAAAACATTTAAATCTATACGACAAACATTTTTTGGGAGAACGCTGTGGATACGGAATTACTGAAAACTTTCCTGGAAGTGAGCAGAACACGCCATTTCGGGCGTGCTGCAGAAGCACTTTACCTTACGCAATCTGCTGTCAGTTTTCGCATCCGCCAGTTAGAGAATCAACTTGGCGTTAACCTTTTTACACGGCATCGCAATAACATACGTCTGACAGCGGCCGGAGAGCGCCTGCTTCCCTATGCTGAAAGCCTGATGAGCACCTGGATGATGGCAAAGAAGGAGGTTTCCCACACTCAGCAGCACCATGAGCTTTCGATCGGTGCCAGTGCATCGCTATGGGAGGCTTATCTGACGCCGTGGCTACAGACACTGTATGAGAATCGTGAAAGCCTGCATTTAGAAGCGCGCGTGGCACAACGACACCTGCTGGTTAAGCAGCTCCATGAACGCCAGCTGGATCTGTTGATCACCACTGAAGCGCCTAAAATGGATGAGTTAACCAGTCAGCAGATTGGTCATATCTCGCTGGCGCTGTTCTGCGCCCGGCAGAGCGAGAAACGCGAAAAATATGATTACATTAAACTGGAATGGGGAGCAGATTTTCATCAGCATCAGAGCTACCTTTCCGGGGCGGATGATGTGCCAGTACTGACCACAACGTCGGCGCATGTTACCCGTGAACTGCTGCATACCACCGGCGCGTGCGCGTTCCTGCCTGACTTCTGGCAAAGCGTTTACAGTGAGTTGATGGTGATCCCGGATACGCCCGTCGCCGTTCGTCCGCTCTATGCTGTCTGGTTGCAGAACAGCGATCAGCAGGCGCATATCCGGCAGTTGCTTAAATTCCCGATTCTGGTCAGGCAAAACAGCTAAAGATCGGCAGGTAGAGAAGCAAGCAGGGAAGGGGAGAGATGAGACCAGTTAGATTTAGCTGGTTCTTCTTTTTTGCCTTTCTGAAGGCAAAAAAAAATCCTTTGCCGAAGCAAAGGATCGTTTTCTGGCAGGGGCGGAGGGACTCGAACCCCCAACACCCGGTTTTGGAGACCGGTGCTCTACCAATTGAACTACGCCCCTAATAGGGTGGCGGAACGGACGGGGCTCGAACCCGCGACCCCCTGCGTGACAGGCAGG
>NZ_JACVVI010000070.1:0-265 GCF_016658625.1 Pantoea sp. S62
GCGGATGACGGATAAAAACTCATTCGGTCCCACGCGACGCGTGTCCATGTGTGCGGCCAGCATCGATACGCGGAGCGTTTCGCGAACATGCGCCACCGCGTCCATCGATCTGATGCCGCCGGTGCCGGAGTGTGCGTACACCAGGAAGACGCGGTAGTTACGCAGGTACAGCGGGTACTCGCGCTCGTTGGCCAGCCCCTTCAGCGCCGACCGTTCCCAGAAGGCTTTGGTGATGGCGTTGAGGCGCGGCGCCATGTCACCCTTC
>NZ_JACVVI010000071.1:0-264 GCF_016658625.1 Pantoea sp. S62
TACCTGAAGATACCTTCCCGCGCAGTGTCCACACAGATTGTCTGATAAAAAAGTAATGAGCAGGACGGCTGCGAAGTCGTGACACTATCGTGTCCCCTTCGTCTAGCGGTTAGGACTCCGCCCTTTCACGGCGGCAACAGGGGTTCGAATCCCCTAGGGGACGCCACCTGCTTGGTGACAGGTGAAAGGTGTCTCCATACAGTATCTCAAAACCGATTTGGTTGCGTAAGCAGCCGGGCCGCGTTTGAGATATTTGCTCTTTAA
>NZ_JACVVI010000072.1:0-259 GCF_016658625.1 Pantoea sp. S62
CGACAGCGAACTCGGCACCGCCACCGTCGGCGAGGACGGCAGCTGGACCTTTACCCCGGATGCTCCGCTGGACGACGGCGAGCATGCGCTCGTGATCGACGGCACCGATGCGGACGGCAATGCGGTGAACGACACCGTGAACGTGAACGTCGACACCAGCGCCACCGCGCCCGGCCTGACCGACGACGCTGGTAACGCAGTGGCCGATGGCAGCACCACCAGCGACAGCACGCCAACGATTGGCGGCGGCGGCATGCAG
>NZ_JACVVI010000073.1:0-257 GCF_016658625.1 Pantoea sp. S62
GGCAGCGTCGCAGGCTCCGCTGTCCAGCATGCTGCGCATGCGGTCGTTCTCGGGCGGGGGTTCTCACCCCCTCTCGCAATGCAATATGCAAAAAAAAGCCTGAACGTTTGTTCAGGCTCTTCTTCAGAATGTGGCGGTGAGAGGGGGATGGATTCGGTTCGCTCACCCTGCGGGCAGCGTCGCAGGCTCCGCTGTCCAGCATGCTGCGCATGCGGTCGTTCTCCGGCGGGGCTTCTCACCCCCCTTACTGTGCAATA
>NZ_JACVVI010000074.1:0-257 GCF_016658625.1 Pantoea sp. S62
GCCGCCCCGTGATTTATCAGTTCAGGGCGCAGAAAATGGCGGCGGCTTCGGGATGGGTTTTCACACACTCCATCAGCTGGCGGTGGCGCTGGCAGAAATGCGCACTCAGTTCTTCGTCGTCGTGGCGGTCGTACAGCCAGCTGCGATGGTTAAGAACCAGCGCCGTGATGATGATCCCCGCCGCGTCGGCGCTGATTTCCAGCTCCGTCCAGTGGTACGGATTTGAATACATGTAGCGTTCCTCACCTTCCGGCTTC
>NZ_JACVVI010000075.1:0-256 GCF_016658625.1 Pantoea sp. S62
GGGCTGCTACTGGCAGTTTGATCGGGGCAGCGTCTGGCTGAAGAGCATCGTCCTGCCTGAAGAACGTGAGGCACAGACGCTGGCCGGCCTGCGGTTCCTCGATGAGTGGACGGTGAGCGGTTCGCCGGATGCGCCCGTCATCTGCGACCGCAGCGACTGCCGGTGGGAAGATTACCGGCCCTGATATTTTCATCTGATGCCGCCGCGACCGGCGGCATCTCATCTGTAAGGGATAAGGATGTCGCTTCGCTCCGCC
>NZ_JACVVI010000076.1:0-245 GCF_016658625.1 Pantoea sp. S62
GGTTAATGGCAAGGTATGCGCGCCTGAGTGCCGCCTGAATCGCGTCCGTTTCTCTGCCAGCGCCTGCATCCGGCAGCCTGCCCGCCGCCTGCATCAGTATTTCAAGATCGCCCGCTGACAGGGTCACCAGCCGGCTGCGCTGTCCGGCGGCGTAGCGGATATTATCGGCCAGCTCGCGGAGGGTTTCGGCTCCCACGCCCGCCTCGTGCTGCGCATCCCTGTCCCACGTGGCGAGGTCACAGACG
>NZ_JACVVI010000077.1:0-244 GCF_016658625.1 Pantoea sp. S62
ACCCGCCGCGTACGGCTCAGGCCTGATGCTGCTCTGGCCCCCGGTTTTCACTCCCCGTGTACGCGTGCCCCTCTATGCAGATCCCTGTGCGGCAGGCTTTCCTTCGCCCGCCGCAGATTATGTGGAAAGTGAACTTGACCTTAACGAGCTCTGCATCCGCCGGCGCGCCTCCACGTTTTTTGTGCGTGCCAGCGGCAGCAGCATGCAGGAACTGGGGCTGTGTGATGGCGACGTCATGGTCGTC
>NZ_JACVVI010000078.1:0-235 GCF_016658625.1 Pantoea sp. S62
CATGCCGAACTGGTGTGCAAACAGGCTGCGTGTGACCGGCCTGGCGGAGAAGGTGAGTCAGCTGCGGGCGCTGATGGAGGGCAATGTACGGCCACTGTATACGCGGGCAGAAGCGGAGGGTATCCAGCTGTTCCTGGCGGGCTGCGGCGGGCTGCTGCGCCCGGTGACGGACGAAACGTATGCGCCTTTCCCGGCGCTGACGGCAGCGGGGCAGGGCGAAGACTCGCCGGAAAAC
>NZ_JACVVI010000079.1:0-235 GCF_016658625.1 Pantoea sp. S62
GAACTCCTCCGCCATTTTCCACAGCGCCTGATTCAGCTTTATATCGCCGTCGATGCCGGTTACCGGACGAGTGGTGGTTCTTTTTCCCTTCGCCGTTCTGCCGGGCACACCCCCCTTAATCAGATTCTCCTGCACGATATTGAACGCGGTCCACAGGTCGGTGCCTTTGTCATACCAGGCACGCGGCTGAATAATACGCTCAGCGGATACCGGCGGCTCTTTTCCGTCATATTTA